>JAJFJH010000125.1 GCA_021774155.1 Nitrosomonas sp. | reverse complement strand
CCATTCTCAGTAGGTGAAGGCCGTCCAATAAGCTTTCTTAGCACCATCCTGCCAGGTATTGTCATCGTAGGATTGGCTGCATTCTTCTTTATGCGAAGCCGTAAAAAACCCGAAGATTCCGCCGCTTCATAGGGGGAAATTGCAAAAGATCAATGAATACACGTCGTTTAATTGTGAACTCAGTTTGTATTAATGGGTCAATTAAATGGGTGTTATTGATAGGCAAAACATAAAGTGGAGTGAATATGAGAATAAAATCCATCGGAATAGATAAAGCTAAGCATTTAACCTTTTTAATAGTCATTGTTGCTTTGCTTGCAGGTCTAATACATACCAGTCAGGTGTACGCACATGCGACACTTACGAAATCTGACCCGCCCAGACGAGCTTCGTTGTCAGCGCCACCAAAACACATACAACTATGGTTTAACGAAGAAATAGAAAGAGATTATTCTTCAATAATTGTGCTAGATTCAAATAAAAATTCAATAACAGAAGCTTTGCCAGAAATGGTTCCTGGTGACCTGAAATCTGTAGTATTACCTTTGCCTGAAATTAATCCAGGGCGATACACTGTTGAATATCGAGTTTTTTCTGTCGATGGTCATGTGGTTGAGTCTTCTTTTGGGTTTATGGTGAAGAAAAAGTAGATAAAAAATGATAGAAATTATTGCCGCGATAGCCCGCTGGTTTCAGCTCACGGCTAACATGACAATATTAGGCAGTTGCGTATTTTTAGCGATTTCTGGAACTGCTGATAATAAATTAATAGAGCCATGGGTTAAGCGTATAGAACGGTTATTCCCTTGGTTAGGGATCTGTATCATAATTGGCTTGTTGGCGATACTTGCAGTAACTGCGGCGCAAGTAACGGGTGATGCAACTAAAGCTTGGCAGCCTGAAGTGTGGCTGGGCATTCTAAAAGATACTAGAATGGGTCACGTATGGATTGGACGCACTTCCTTAGCAATTATCCTGCTGGGTGTTGTCTTCTACCTTAGGTCCACAGAAAGAAAGCAGTGGCATTATTCGCTCTGTGGATTCTTTGCAATATTGCCACTTGTAGCAGGTTCTCTTGTTAGTCATACAGCTGCAGAAGAATTATCACTCATTACTGTTTTGCCCTATTCGCTCCATATCGTTACTGGTGGGGTTTGGCTAGGCGCGCTTCCAGCTTTTCTTTATTTACTATACGTGTATTTTAAGAAAGAAAATAAAGAAAATACATATGACCGGGATGCTAAGACTTTAACGGAGTTTTCGCGGGTCGCGTTTCTTGCGATGCTAGTGGTAATAGCAACCGGTATTTTAGTTTCTTATCGTAACATTGATGGACATTACGCCGCTTTAGTAGCTTCACTCTATGGTTGGTTATTGCTTGGAAAAGTAGCCTTACTCGTAATCATACTTTCAATAGCTGCAAATATACGGGCGATTTGGTTACCAAATTTTGTTAAAAGTAAAACCAATGCTGCTGCTGTGGTCAATGCTAGCGGAATGCGTAGATGGATCAGAGTCGAATATGTTATTGCGTTAGCCTTGTTGATGCTGGCTACAGTAGTAGCCAATACGACACCCGCCAAGTATGCCGTCATTGAAGAATGGCCATTTCCATTTAGGTTCTCTATTTTAGCGACTTGGGGTCCCATAGAAGTAGTGACACAAGTTTGGATTGGATTCGCTATTTTTATAATGGGGATTCTAGCGATCTTCGTAGGTAGAGCAAGGAAATGGAACCTAAGAAAAGCCATAGCTATACCACTGATAATAACATCAAGTGGTCTGGCTGTAGCTTTGCCGCCAATATCAATTGAAGCATACCCTGAAACGTATCAAAGAACACCCGTTCCATATGATGCGATGTCTATCGCACATGGTGCATCGCTTTATAGTGAAAGTTGTGTGGCATGTCATGGGCCACAAGGAAAAGGTAATGGTATCTTATCAAGGACGTTTTCAACCGTAATGCCGGACATGTTAACGGAACCTCATACAGAAGAGCATACGGCAGGCGATTTCTATCATTGGCTTACTTTTGGTATGAAAGATACTGAAATGCCAGGATTTGCGGACAAATATGGTGAGGAGGACCTGTGGGATATAGTCAACTATATCCATGCACTGTCACGTGGTTATCAATCTCGCATATTGACACCTGTTATAGTCCCGAACAAACCTTATGTCATCCCACCGGATTTCTTTTATACCGCAGTTGATGGAGGGAATGGTCTACTCCAGGATTTCAGGGAAAATAAGTCCATATTGCTGGTTACGTTTACATGGCCACAATCTAAAGAGCGGCTAGCACAATTAAGCCAGATTTATGATCAATTAGCTGCGCAGAGTACTGAGATATTAGCAGTACCAATGGAAGAGTTAGATGCTGAAACGACAGCACAAATAGCAGCTAACGTCCCATTCCCGTTAGTGATTGATGGTGCATCAGATATAGTTGCTAGTTATGCGCTTTATCGCAGAACGTTGACTCGTCCTGATTTGTTGGGTATGGGCACTAACCCTGATCACATGGAATTTCTTATAGATCGATATGGTTATCTTAGGGCGCGCTGGGTGCCGATAGGTGAGCCGTCTGGTTGGGATAATGTTGATTTAATGGTGCAACAAGTAAGTTTACTCAATCAAGAAAAGCAGGTGTTGCCTTTAGCAAAGATGACGATTGATTAGTAAATATAACTTCGACTAAAATTAAAAGCCGGGAGAAAATGAGAAAAAAATTTGTAATATTAATAGTGAGCATGTTTTTTGTCGGCTTGCCATTTACCTTTGTATTAGCGGCTGATATGCAGGCATTAGCTGCTTCACATGACGGACAAGTCCGTAAAATTGGACCTCACAATGTTGAGCTAGTTGCTAATGACGGTAGCATTACACTGTATTTTACTGATGATAACAATAATAAAATTAGCACAGAGTTTGGGCGAGCAATGGCCACGATACGATATGTGGGTGAGCGTCAAACCATCTCCGTGGATTTGAAAACGTCTGAAGGAAATACGCTTAAAGGAAGTGGCGATTTTGAAATAAAAGCAGATACAACCATAGTGGTGTTCACAAAGCTTAATGGTGAAGATGCCCATGGTGGTCGATTTGAACTAAACAGTACAAAAGAACCGGAAGTAAATGACCATCATCATGACGATCATGACCACGGTCATGATAACCACCATGATGATCATGATTCGCATCATCATGGAGACCATTGAGATTAGTAGTTACTAAATCTCAATGAATTTACAAAAACATTACTTTGAATTGTGATGTATCGCTAGATTTAACAAATGGGGAGAAATAAGAAATGAAGTATAAGCTATTAATTACTGCAATTACGGCTTTAGCTTTCACCGCTTGTAGTGAAGGTAGAAAAACGCCTGATGGGCACGCGATGGATAACCCGCCGCCATCTGCATATGCGCCAAGTGATTATGAAGCATTTGATCAAGACGATTATAAAATCACCTCTGCAGATGAAGACGCCACCGATGAAGCTGAAATCGTTGAAGAAGACGTTGCAGATGAAGTGGGTGATGTTGTTGGAGAAACTGAAGATGATGGAATCGAGGTTGACGATGAAGCAGAAGACGACGAGTCCGAAGCTGACGAAATAGACGAAGAAGAGGAAGCGTAATACCTTATTAATAACAATGAGTTAAGTTATTAAAATGCGGGTTCCACATACTGATTAATTTTCTCAATGATAAAAGAGAAAATTAATCAGTTTGGTTTAAGCCATAGATAAAATGGCCGCAAGAAGTACAGAAGTTTCTGTTATTTCAACCAATGCGCCAGCCGTATCACCAGTCGTCCCGCCTATTCGACGCAATATCAGGTGTCGAAACATCAAAAAAATCCCTGCGATTACAACAAGTATCCATAGACTATTAATTCCTAAAACTAAAGGTATTAATACTGCGGTCAAGGCAACCATTGCGATGGTTGGTCGTTGCGGCATATGTGAAGCGAGAGGAGATCCCAGTCCATTGGGCCGGACATAAGGCGTGGTTAGAAATAGTAGCAGTAAAATGGTTCTGCCCAATGTAGCGGCCAAAATCAGCATAGCCCAGTTGTCAACCATCAATAGCGTATAAAGTGTTACAAATTTAAGCAGTAGTAACAAAACAATAGCAATAACACCCGCTGGGCCACAGTTTGGGTCCTTCATGATGGTTAGTGTTCTCTCTTTCTCTCCCATGCCACCTATCCAAGCATCTGCGCTGTCAGCAAGGCCGTCAAGGTGTAAGCCGCCAGTTATAAGTACCCAACAAATAAGAAGTAATACGGAAGCAACTAATGGCGGCGTGTCATTGAGTAACCAGCTCAGTGCAGCTAAGACTAACCCAATGAGAAGTCCAATGACGGGGTAGAACAAAATCGATCTTCCTATGAACTTTTCATCCAATTCAGAGTTAAATCGAACCGGAAATTGCGTCAGGAATTGTAGTGCGATTAAGAAAGGTTGAAGCACTTTTATAGGTCAGTCAAATAGATCAGTCAATAAAGTGGCGTGGCTCATACCCTGATTTTGTGTGACAAGTACATGTCGCATACTGGCATGTTCAACTTCAAAATCCAACAAACGTTCAATCGGCTTTGTAGCAACGTGGCAAAGAATGGTGCGTATCACACCGCTATGGGTGACCAGTAAAACCTTTTTACCGGCATAGGTTTTAGTGATTTCATACCATGCTAATAAAACCCGTGCCTGAAAATTCAATAAATACTCGCCATTCTCAGGTGGATAGATTAATGGATTTCCCCAGAAACGTGCCAACGCTTCCGCATCGGTTTCCATTATTTCAGCAGCGGTGAGGCCTTCCCAAATACCAAAACTAAATTCTTTTATGCGATTATCCAATATGACTGGAATGGTATAGCGTTGTCCTAATCTATGTGCAAAATCAGCGCAACGCCCCAAAGGTGAAGAAATTATACAATCCCAATGCGGCGACAATTTTTGTGTGGTGGCCCACATTTGCCTCAGCCCATGGGGGCTGATGGAAATATCAGTTTTTCCGTAAAAACGTGATCGGCCTATTGTTTCGCCATGGCGGAGAAGATCAATACGACTGGTTAAATTCATTTAATTATGCGTTACTTATGAATTAAATATGGTTAGAGACAGAAGCTTCAGTAAAAGTTGCCATTTCATTATGTAAAGAACAGGCAAGCTGCATTATCGGTACAACGGTTGCAGCGCCACTGCCTTCTCCCAGGTGTAAGCCTAAATCAAGCAATGGCTCAGATTTAAGTGCATTCAGTACCGCTTGATGACCCGGTTCCGTTGAACGATGTGAGAAAAATAACCAAGCTTTTACCCCAGGGCGAAGTTGTTCTGCGACCAATGCCGCAACAGAAGCAATAAACCCATCCACGATGGTAGGTAGCCCCACTTGTGCGCAACGAATATAAGTGCCCACAAGTGCTGCAATCTCAAAACCACCGACGCAACGTAATAGTTCCAAAGGAGAGTTAGAAGTTTCTCTATGTAATTCAATTGCGCGTTGTATAACTTTTACTTTATGTGTGATGCCATCAGAATTTAGTCCAGTTCCAGAGCCAGTTACTTGTAAAGGGGAGGTGCCGAGTAATAAGCAAGCAAGTGCCGATGCCGACGTGCTGTTAGCAATTCCCATCTCACCGCCGATAAATAACTGCGCATCTGCAAATCGTGCGCATTCGATTGCATTGTGGCCCGCCGCTAACGATTGAATCAGTTGTGATTCAGTCATGGCCGGCTCAAGTGTAAAATTTGCTGTGCCAGGCCCCAAGTTATAGTTTGTTACGTCGTCAAGCGGCCCCGTGTCATGTGCCGTTCCCATATTAATCAGATCCAATGGCGCATGAATTGCATTGGCCAAGACACTAATCGCGGCACCCCCATTCGCAAAATTCTTAATCATTTCACTCGTCACTGATTGCGGAAATGCGGACACGCCCTCTGCCGCAACGCCATGATCCCCAGCAAAGAT
>JAJFJH010000124.1 GCA_021774155.1 Nitrosomonas sp. | reverse complement strand
GCTGGGGTGGTGTATTTGCCGACGGTGAGGATGTCATTGCCACCAGAGATGGCATCGAAAACGGTTTTGTCATTTTCCAGCGAATCACGCGCTTGATCGACATGGGCGATTTTAACGGTAGGACCGATTTTTGCCTCGCCTGAGTCAGGCTGCTCTTTGCCGGTAATCATTTTGAACAAGGTGGATTTACCCGCACCATTCGGGCCGATGATGCCGACGATGGCACCCGGTGGTATTTTGAAACTCAAGTTGTCGATCAGCAGTCGGTCGCCGTAAGCTTTGGATACCTCGTTAAACTCAATGACTTCATTACCCAGCCGCTCCCCAACTGGGATGAAAATTTCCTGGGTTTCGTTACGCTTTTGATAGTCTTGCGAATTGAGTTCTTCAAAACGGGCCAAACGTGCCTTGGATTTGGCTTGGCGGCCTTTCGGGTTTTGTCGCACCCACTCCAGCTCTTGCTTCATCGCCTTCATGTGCGCGTCAACCTGCTTGTTTTCTTGCTCTAGCCGCTCTTCTTTCTGTTCCAACCAGCTTGAGTAGTTACCTTTCCACGGAATACCACGACCGCGATCCAGCTCCAGTATCCATTCGGCGGCATTGTCGAGAAAATAACGATCATGGGTGACGGCCACCACAGTGCCGGGGAAACGCACGAGGAATTGTTCCAACCAATCGACGGATTCTGCATCCAGATGGTTAGTCGGCTCATCCAGCAGCAGCATGTCAGGTTTTTCCAGCAGGAGTTTACACAGTGCCACGCGACGCTTTTCACCGCCAGACAGTTTGTCAATTAGCGCATCCCAAGGCGGCAAGCGCAACGCATCAGCAGCGATCTCCATCTGATGCTCAGCATCACTGCCGGAAGTGGAAATAATCGCCTCCAAGCGCGCCTGTTCTTCGGCTAATGCATCAAAATCAGCGCCTTCTTCAGCATAAGCAGCGTACACTTCATCCAGCTTACTCTGCGCCTGCATCACTTCACCCAGCGCCTCTTCCACTGCTTGGCGCACAGTATGCTCAGGATTCAGTTGTGGCTCTTGCGGCAGATAACCGATGCGAATATTGGGTAAACGCTGCACCTCGCCATCAAACTCGTGATCCACATCCGCCATGATGCGTAACACGGTGGATTTACCAGAACCATTCAGTCCCAACAAGCCAATTTTTGCGCCAGGGAAAAAACTGAGTGAAATATCTTTGATAATTTGACGTTTAGGAGGAACTGTTTTGCTCACACGGAGCATGGACATTACGTATTGGGCCATTTGTTTAATCTTATTGAATTAGAAGCTAAAGAAGTCTTGATGGTCAGAAAGTTTAACGCACGTTTCTGAACAATGAAAGCGGGGATTGGATTTGTAACAATTAATCGCTCACACGGCGAATAGACACAAACTTATGGTTCTTATCAAAGACCAGTTCAAAGGTGCCATAAACACCATGACTCTGCACTACTGAACGTAAAATATTAGCCGGAAATTTTATGACGCGGCCATCCGTGGTTTTGGCCACCACCGAATCAACATCACCCTCATAATACTGCATGAGTTTATAAGAGGAAATTTTGAGAATGACGTGTAAATGCTGATGCATCTGACGATCCTACTTCATATTCAACAAAAAAACACTATCAAAAACGCTCGTCCACCCGCAAATAACGCCACATCCCCTCCGGCAAATTACCCAGCTTTATTTCGCCAATACGCACGCGTTTTAATCCGGTCACTTTCAAGTTAACCAAATCACACATGCGACGAATCTGGCGTTTTTTACCTTCATGTAAGATAAATCGTAATTGGTCCTGATTTTGCCATCTGACTTCCGCGCGCTTTAGTGGACTGCCATCCAAACTTAGTCCATGATTTAATAATGCCAGTCTTTCTTTTGATAATGATCCTTCCACCCGTACCAGGTATTCTTTCCCAATTTTTGAATCTGCACCAATCAATTGCTTTGCAATACGACCATCTTGCGTCAGAACCAACAATCCTTGCGAATCAATGTCTAGTCGTCCTGCCGGCGCTAAGTTTTTCAGGTCTGACAGGCTAAAACGTTGCGAGAAACGCTTGTCAATGAATTGCGATACTTGATTAATCAAATTAACGGCGGGCTGATAACCAGGTTCTGGCTGGCCAGAGACATAACCTATGGGCTTATTCAACAAAATAGTCACAAACTTTTGCTGCTGCGCTTGTGCGGCTTTATTCAGTGTAATTTTTTGCATAGGATAAATCTTGGTGCCCAGCTGAGAAATACACTCACCGTCGACAAACACCCATCCCATCTCAATAAATTTATCGGCTTCACGGCGGGAACATATGCCTTGTTCTGACATCAGCTTGGATATACGGACTTTTTCCATAGTTTTATGATATATGTGCTTAATGATGGGTTATCATACTTGTTATAACAATAAGGAACCACGGTTCATTCATGAACCAATTTCCGATGGGAAAACCTTTCTCTTTCTTTTTGAAAATCATGGTAATAGCTTTCTATTGCCCGAAATGTACGCCTTAACTTAAAAGGTTTTATCTCATTGTCAATTTAGCTCTGAATTAATTAATCGACGATTCCCAGGTCTTTTTTACAACAACCGGATAAACAGTAATGGAAGAAACCTCAACAGAAATTTTAGAACGAGCACACCAACGTGGCAAGGAAATGAACCTGCCTTATCGTGGCGCCTTACTCCCTACAGAGGCACATAAGCTGCTACAAAAAGTACCAGACGCCCAAATTGTGGATGTCCGTTCAAATGCAGAACTCGATTGGGTTGGACGAATCGCTGGTGCCGTCGAGATTGAGTTACGAACTTATCCCGATATGGAACCAAATGCTGATTTCCTTCACCAGCTAGCCAGTAAAGTAGACAAAGACGACACCGTCATGTTTATTTGCCGCAGTGGCGCACGTTCAAACCATGCTGCCACGATAGCAACACAATCAAGCTTTACCGATTGCTACAATGTTCTCGAAGGTTTTGAAGGTGACAAGAATGAAGCCGGTCATCGCGGCTCGACTTCAGGTTGGAAAGCCGCCAAATTACCTTGGGTACAGAGTTAAGCAATCAAGATCTGATGAGACGAATTAAACCAGCTGACGGGGCTTGATTTAACTTATGCTTGAGCGGAAACCATACGCAAACACTATCAGTCCAGCTTAAAAAATTTATTGTGAATGCGACGCGTGATGTACCAGACAGTCCCGATTATTATCGGGACCATTACCCCGATAATCAGCTCAGGATGCATCGGCAAGCCGGCAGCCTTACCTGCCTTGACTACATACAGCAACAAGCTGATCACGTAATATGAAATAGCCGCAATCGATAAACCCTCCACCGTACTTTGCAACCGCAATTGTAGTTCTTGACCGCGCGTGAGCTTTTCGAGCAACTGTTGATTTTGTGCCTCAGTCAGCATGTCAATTCGCGTGCGCAGCAATGCACTGGTTTGCGAGATGCGTTCAGAAAGTGAAACCATGCGTTGTGCAGTAGCTCCAACGGTTGCTATGGCCGGAGAGAGGCGACGCCCCATAAATTCACCAATAGTCTGCGTACCGGGTATAGCACTTTCCCTTAATTCGGCAATACGTTGAGTCACTATCTTGTTGTAGGCCTGCGTGGCTGAAAAGCGATACGTGTGCTCTACAGTAGCACGTTCGAGACGTACAGCCAGTGAAATTATCCTATCAAGTAACCCCTGTTCGGAGGCAGCTTTGCTTTCCAATTGAGCTGTGATATCGGCTAACTGTTGTTCAGCATTAGACAACTCGGGGCTAATCTGTTTAGCCGCTGGCAGACCTCGCAGCGCGACAAGGCGGTAAGTTTCGATTTCCAGCAGTCGCTGGGAAACACGGCCTGCCCGCGACTCAGATGTCCCTTTGGGAGCAACAACAAGTATGCGTTCAAAACCGCTGTCACGGAGCATGAAATCCGTAACCGCGAGCGAATGACTGTTCCTTCCAATGAGGGAGGCCACCACGGCGTTTTCACCGAACCATTTGCGCGCCAATTCGAGCGCCTCTTCTGGGTGGTCTAACTCACCATGCACCATGGCCAATTTGATAGCAGCAAAGGTACGGCCAGGAATCGCAGCTAACCAGCCCTCTGGAAGGGCTAAGAACGAATGTAACTCAGGGTCTGTTGCACCTAATTGTGCAACTTCAGGCAAGTGCTGCACAAGTGTATAACTGGTAAATTCGGTGTGGCGCTCCCATCTCAAAGTATAATTCTGTAACCGTAGACGCAGAAAATTATTCTGCAAATCTCCAATAACGGGTGCCTCCTGACAAGGGAGGCAACGTAAGTGCTCGCATTCTTTCTCAAGCGTGACACCATCATTAAACACCGCGACGTAGACTACCAAAGCAGGCACATGGATGCGCTGGCTCGGGCGGGCATGCACCACATTATGCAATAAAGCGCGCTGTAAATCGGCAGGAGGTAACAAATTGTGCGGAATAAAACTAGTACTTGAACGCATACGTATTGAAAAATAAGTGAGCTTTTCTATTATTTTGATAATACCATCATTTATTCTTATCAGGACGGTTACGAGACACATGTAAAAAGTAGCGTATGGCGTATTGTCAGCAATTAATTTTAATTGCTGTTGATTCGGCCATTCCATTCAATGGATTATTTTAAATTTCCATCCTCAGACCAGAGTTTATCCACTCATCACTTGTAGTAAAGCGCCAATTTACTCAAATATCTTCTTTATTGCTCTCTTAAAATAATACTCAACCATCAAAGCACTCGGCACATGCTCAGCGTTTACCCGGCAACAGGTAAGCGGGACCGAAAACCCGGTTTGACACTTTCAGCGTCCCAAACTTAAAGGGGATATATAACGTGGTCACCAGCTTAAACTTCCCAAAGTTATTTAGACTAAAATAGCTGTTAATTTAATACTTTATCGCGAGAATGCGATGCGTATAAGTCGAGTACCGGACCTAAAGGAACTACACCGCTTGGGTTGATTCCTGGCAAGCCGCCTTAAATTTTGAACAATCGCTGTCAAGATAAACTCATCGTTGGCACTTTTAAGCCCTCTCAAACGTAACCATTCCATTTTCAAGTTTCGTGTCATATAAACAAAAACCATTTCCACTTTAAAATTCACCTCTTCGCATAAACGTCTTTCTGAACAAATGTCGTAACAGTAACCCACGAGAAGCATTCGAATCATCAACTCGGGATCAATCGATGGTTGTCCTGTGTGACTATAAAATGGTTCAAGGTATTCACGGATACGATCAAAGTCCAAAAACTGGTTAATATGACGAAGAAGTGATTCTTTGGAATATGTTTTTCCAAACGTCTTTCCAGACAGAAATCATAGAATAAGACATCCTGTTCGGGTGGTAGACTTCCCATCATGGTGGTTACGCCTTAAAAATTGCTGATGGATGAATTATCCCTCAAAACAGAATTTTTCAACAGTATCGGTCGACAACCGCCTGTCAGGTCGTATCAAAATTAATTTAGCGCGGTATCGATCAGATTTAAGCTAATACAACTAAACACTATCCCGCCTCAACGGAAAAATATGATCTAAAATAAGCGTCTTAATCTCTTTTGCGGGTATCACTGAATTAAGCAACAGGTCAGGTTCAGAAGAAATGATAACCGGGCTATATTCTTTTGATTGATGTACCACCCCATGCGACCCTTTAACAAGTTCTGGCTTGATAGGAATAACATCTAACAATTGCCTAAACCCAAGTTTCTTTTTAAACAGCTTCCATGCAATAGATACAGGCAAAACCCGGATATTTGGATCGTAGAATAACTCAACCGGGTCAAACCCTGGTTTTCTATGAATATCAACTGTTCTTGCATAATCCGGCGCCAGTTTGTCATCCAGCCAGAAATAGTAAGTAAACCATGCATTGGGTTTCGCAAGCGCAATAAGGTCACCAGACCGTAAATGATTCAAACCGTATTGTTGCTTGCTATTCTCATCACTAAGCACTTTATCCACACCATCAAGTAATTCCACAAGGTTTTTAACAATAGGGATATCATTGGTGTCGTTTACGTAAATATGTGAAATTTGGTGGTCGCTTACCGCAAGCGCTCTTGAGTTAGGAAGGTCCAGCTGTTCCAATCCTAATTCAGACCTAACTTGAAGTAAGCCCGACTGTCTTAATGCGCGATTAATGTGAATAGGCGTATCGACCGGTGTGATGGCATATTCAGAAAGAACCATAACGCGGGCATTATCGTTTGATGCCATGTCGATTAATTCCCCACACAGTTGGTCGACAAGCTGTAAATCCTCTGCAAGCTTAGGATTATTTGGCCCAAGACGTTGCAAGTTATAGTCAAGATGTGGAAGATACACCAACATTAAAGTCGGGTCTTTTGTCTGCCAGACGATTTGTGAGGCTTTTGTAATCCAACGACTTGAGCCGATATTGGTCATTGGTCCCCAATAATTGAATAGGGGAAAAGTACCGAGCTTTTCTGTCAGAATATCGCGTAGTTCTGCTGGTTTTGTATGGCAATCAGGGATTTTCCTACCATCAGCGGGGTACATCGGTCTGGGTGTAACGGCAAAATCAGCGCTGGTGACCATGTTGTACCACCAGAACATATTTGCACAAGTAAATTTATTATTTAATCGTTTCGCTGCTTCCCAGACCTTCTCACTTTGAATCAGCTTATTAGATTGCCTCCAAAACCACACTTCATTATATTGCCGATCTAACCAGCCGTTAGCGACAATGCCATGTTTATCCGGTAGATCTCCCGTGAGAAATGTAGCCTGCACTGCGCAAGTAACGGCCGGCGTTATCGTTTCAATCCGGCTACTATTACCACGAGCTTTAAGCTGATAAAGATTGGGGGTGTTGTTCGGCTCAATCATTGCTTCTGTGAGACCCACAACATTTATAACAATGGTTCTATGCATTTAGAAACGCGTTTTAGTGCTGATCTGTTTCTTCAATTTTCCCGAGCTCCCGAGTATAAATTGTCAAATGATCAATTTCTGCATCTTTTAAGAACCCACCCCAAGGAGGCATCATAGGACTCATCTGTAATGGTGCGCCGCCTTTCTCTATGACACTGTAAATATCGCTATCCGTTCTGCTAGACTGAAATTCGTGAGACGTAAAATCTGGTAATTCTACACCCAGTGCGTCGGAATCAGGCCCATCTCCACGACCTTCTGGCCCATGACACCTGGAGCAATTTACTGCATAGAGCTGACGGGTGATATCTTTATCATATTCGATGTGTTCAGACTGAGAGTGTTTGACCTCATCATTCACGTCACTTGATCCTCTGTCTGTCACGTCGTCTGTAGTTATGAGAGACAGAATTTCACCTGTTGGCGTAGAAGCAGCACCAAGCAGTGTTATTAAGACATCTCCATTTTCAAGTTGGACAACCGAGCTTACGCCACGCTGCGCATACTGATTTCCTTGTGCAATAAGTTTTACATCTATATTTTCTTTATCGCTGTAATCTAATAAAAATATTTTTGCTGAGTAATTATCTGCAAAAATATACTTTCCATACAACTCTGGAAATTTATCGCCTCGATAGACAACGCCACCGATAACAGCTCTGTCATAAGCCGTGTGCTCATAAGCATAAACCGGCCCTTGTTCTGGGGCGGGTAACTTTTCTGGCTTTTCTTTTCCAGTCGGATGCATGCCTTCAATAAAAGGAAATTGATAATGTTTCCCTTTTTCTATTATATTGACCTCCTCCCACACGGCCGAACCAACATCACCGAGCCAAATTTCAGCGGTTTTAGGGTCAAAAGTAAAACGGAAGGGATTTCTAAGACCAAGCGCCCAGTATTCATCCATAACATCCGGATTTCCGACAAAAGGATTGTCCTTAGGTATAAGGTAGCCTTGTCGATTTCCATAATCAAATGGCTCTTCTGGTAAGAAACTTGTTTCCGTATTTGTTAAATCAACATCTATTCTAATAATGCCAGATCTAAGCACCTCGGAATAACTTGAGGCCTCTTTGGTGGGATGAACACCCTCACCTAATCCAATATATAGATAACCATCTGGGCCAAACTCAACAGACCCACCATTGTGAAATCCGTTAGCATGTCGATCTAAAGAAAGCAACGGAATTTCAGTTTCTAATCGTGAATTAATATCATTTGAGGATAGATCAAATCGCGAAACCTTATTGACCTGCTCTTCACCACGCTTCTCAGTATAGTAGAGATAAATGAAACGAGAACTTGCACTGTCCTTTTGATTAAATTCAGGATGAAAATCAAACCCTAGTGCGCCATTTTCTACCTCTACCTCTCCAAGTAAGCTGGAAGCATCAAGAACCAATTCTTTTTTTTCAGAATTAGGATATTGTAACTTGATAATTCGTCCATCTCTTTCAAGGACATATAAATTTTCTGAATCGCCTGGCGCTTGTTTTACTAAAATTGGTTGGGAAAACTCAATGCCAGGATATAGCGTATTTAGGCCCCATGCAGTGCTTCCTATTGGGTTAAACCAAATCCTAACTTGTGTAATTAGGTTTGCAATGTCTCTATCGGATGTAAATGCTTTGCCAAGTAGTAATGGGAAAATAAAATAAATTAAGACTAAAACACCTTTAACTGAAACAAGGCTTTTTATAACCTCAAAAGGCACGAGATAAAGACCACCAAACTTACTTTTCTCTGTTTCTTTTTTTGCGTACCAAATTATAAAAAATAAGAAATATACAATTGTTGAAAATAAACCGATAGCCGCAATGAGCTGAGGATCGTAATTTATTGTTGTCGCAAGAA
Source organism: Nitrosomonas sp. (assembly GCA_021774155.1). Classification (GTDB taxonomy): domain Bacteria; phylum Pseudomonadota; class Gammaproteobacteria; order Burkholderiales; family Nitrosomonadaceae; genus Nitrosomonas. The sequence continues at coordinate 17,675 of JAJFJH010000124.1, read as the reverse complement.
AAACATACATTGACGCCGTTGTATATGCACAAAGATAAATTAAATACTCACTGGCAAATCTTTTTGGCCTAAAAAAAACGCCACGACCAGAAATAATCTGTTTTGGTATTAAAAATAGTAAAAAAACGGTAGTAAAGATGATCGATAGTTGCCATAAATCATTTGTGCTTACGTGGACCTCAGGCAACCGAATGATTGATTTAGGAATAATGTCGTAAGTAAGCGTAAATGTATATCCGGCATATACACAAGAGAATATAATAAGCGATTGAATAATCGGCTCTAATATAGATATTCTTTTATTACTCGTCTTCATTTAAAGTTGGCCTAAGTTAAAGTAAATAAGTGTATTCTGTTAGTTAAAGCTTATTTGGCAAAGATAAGACATTAAAATAGTTTATTTTTAATGCTCTACAAATGATTAAGCAACAATAAAATGTTCTCGATAATATTTCAATTCATTAATCGAGTCATAAATATCAGCTAAGGCCTCGTGTTTTCCTTGCTTTGTTAGACCTGCTTTTATTTCAGGTTTCCAACGTTTTACTAGCTCTTTTAATGTACTTACATCTAGATTACGGTAGTGAAAATACGCTTCTAGTTGTGGCATTGATCGCGCCATAAAGCGTCTATCCTGGCAAATGGAGTTTCCACACATCGGTGAAATGCCTGACGGCACATGTAGTTGAAGAAACTCAACCATCTTTGTTTCGACCGCAGCTTCAGATAATTTTGATGCTTTCACTTTATCTATAAGCCCTGACTTGGTGTGTGTTGATGTATTCCATTTATCCATTGCACCCAAAATAGCATCAGGCTGTGACACAGCTAAAACAGGGCCTTCAGCTACGACATTTAATTGGGAATCCGTCACAACCAAAGCCACTTCAATGATACAGTCCGTATCTGGATTAAGCCCTGTCATTTCCATATCAATCCAGATGAGGTTATTCTTGTCTTGTGCCATAATAAATCCTGAACGTTAATTGTTCGATTGTGTCACATTGATAACAGTCCGTCACTTTTCACCATAATACATTTTTTGAGTCGCAATCAATCATGCAAACATTTACACTTATCTTCTTATTTGCTGTTTTGCTAACGGTATTAACACAATTTTGGTTAGCCAACCGACATATCCAGCATATTCGTGCACATCGGAGTAAAGTTCCTGATAATTTTGCAACACAAATTGATCTAAATTCGCATCAAAAAGCGGCCGATTATACCTGTGCTAAAACACGTTCTGGATATCCTGATATCTTATTACAAACCGCATTACTATTAGTATTCACCTTAGGCGGAGGTTTAAGTCTGCTAGCCCATTTTTGGTCTGGTTGGTTTAATGATCCATTAATGCATGGTATCGCACTTATTTTTAGTACGTTCATGTTGATGAGCATTGCAGAACTTCCATTGAGCTACTATCGCACTTTTGTAATCGAAGAAAAATTCGGCTTTAATAAAATGACGCCTGGTATGTTTTTTGGAGATCTTATAAAGCAAACCGTCTTGGCAATATTATTAGGTTTACCGCTATTATTTAGTATTTTGTGGTTAATGGAAAAAATGGGAGAAAACTGGTGGCTTTACGCTTGGTTTGCATGGATAGCGTTTAATCTATTTATTCTAGCGATTTTCCCTACTTGGATTGCACCGCTATTTAACAAATTCACCCCACTGGAAGATACAACATTAACATCTAAAATCGAGCAGCTCATGACAAAGTGTGGCTTCAAGTCTAGCGGCCTATTCGTTATGGATGGTTCTCGCCGTAGTAGTCATGGCAATGCTTATTTCACCGGTTTTGGTAAAACAAAACGAATTGTTTTTTTTGACACACTACTTTCTCGTCTGAGTCCAACAGAGATTGTTGCCGTACTCGCCCATGAACTTGGTCATTTTAAACATCGTCATGTGTTGAAACGAATCATTTCTTCATTTGTAATGAGTTTAGTCTTTCTCTGGATGTTGGGTTATGTGATGGAACAAAGTTGGTTTTATGAGGGGTTAGGTGTCTCTGTTTCTAACGTTCCCTCACCAGCCATGGCGTTATTGTTATTTTTCTTGGTCATGCCGGTGTTTACTTTTTTATTTAGCCCGATTTCAAGTTTATATTCGCGCAAACATGAGTTTGAAGCCGACGCATATGCGGCAAAAAATTCATCTGCAGAAGATTTAATACATGCATTAGTTAAGCTTTATCAAGACAACGCTTCAACGCTTACACCTGACCCGATTCATTCAGCATTTTATGACTCTCATCCACCCGCTTCTATTAGAGTCGCCCACCTACAAAACCAAGGACTACGATGAGCTTACTATCAAAACAATGCAAACCTTGCGAAGGGGGTGTCCCTGTGCTCTCAGGCAACGAGGCATCAGCGTTATTAAAACAATTAGAAGGATGGCAATTAACGGAGAAAAACATTAGCAAAAGTTATACGTTTAAAAACTATTATCAAACCATGGCTTTTGTTAATGCTGCGGCATGGATATCCCATCGTGAGGACCATCACCCCGATATAACAATTGGCTACAATCAATGTCGTGTTGAATATACGACACATGCGATTAATGGATTATCTGAAAATGATTTTATTTGTGCGGCAAAAATAGATAAATTGTTTTCAATTTGAGCACTTCACATAATACGTCACGAGTCACTGGGCAGGTTATTGCTGCATTTGGGCGGCATTATGAAATTGAGATTCCTGATAAGACAACACTGTCTTGTGTCATGCGTGGGAAAAAAACAGGTCTAGCGTGTGGTGACTTGGTAGAGATACAACCGACAACTCCTGGACAAGGTGTTATAGAAAAAATTCAGACACGCTCAACGCTTTTGTTTAGAAGCGATGCTTTCAAAGAAAAAATTATTGCGGCCAATGTAAGCCAAATAATTATCGTCGTTGCAGCTGTCCCAAGCTTTAGTGAAGAGCTGATAAATCGTTGCCTTGTTGCAGCTGAAAGCCAAGGTATTAGAGTGATTATCGTTTTAAATAAAGCGGATTTAATTGAACCAACACGGATAGCCGCTCAACGTTTATCACTGTATGAATCACTTGGTTATCCCGTAATACAACTCAGTGCCCAACAAGATATATCGTTACTTCAACCCTATCTTAATAACAATATCAGCGTTCTTGCGGGTCAATCTGGTATGGGCAAATCAACACTTCTTAATGTGCTTGTTCCTGAAGCAAAACGTGCAACCGCTGAAATATCAGTTGCATTAGATTCAGGTTGCCACACAACAACACACACTCATCTTTACCATCTTAATAATTCAGATAGCCACATCATCGACTCACCGGGTATTCAAGAATATGGGCTTCATCATATAAAAAATGAAAGTTTAGCCTGGGGATTTATCGAATTTCATCCTTACATTGGACAGTGTAAATTTAATAATTGCCGACATATTGGTGAGCCTGATTGTGCTTTGAAAATAGCTGTTGATGAAGGAAAAATAGATACTCGGCGGTTAGGTTTTTATCACAAGCTTTTATTACAGAATTAAATATCGATATTACTTGCTTTCAATGCATTATTTTCGATAAATCGCCGCCTCGGTTCAACAACATCTCCCATCAATGTCGTAAATATTTCATCGGTAAGAATCGTGTCTTCAATTTGAACTCGTAACAAACGACGAACGGTTGGATCCATCGTGGTTTCCCACAATTGACTCGGATTCATTTCGCCCAGCCCTTTATAACGCTGAATACCTAATCCTTTTTTAGCTTCATTTAGCAACCACTCTAAACCTTCTTTGAAATCTTTAATCGCACGTTTTTGCTCACCACGTTTAATTAATGCTTTTTCACCCAATAATCCATCAAAGACCAAAGCCGTTTTCTTGATTTGCTCATAATCACCGCTGAGTAAAAAATCTTGATCTATATAACTAGTCATCACATTACCATGATGAATACGTGTTATTTTTAGTCGAAAATGCTCAGATTGATCATCATATTCAGCAGCAATTTCAACACCGGAAACACGAGAAGCCAAACGTGTTGCACTATCAACAGCATTTGATTCATTGGATAAATCTAAATCTGGTTGTCGAAGAATGACATGTAGTACATTAATGTCAATCAAACGGCTCATACGTTCAATCACCGCTTCAGCCAAGATATACTCATTCGCAATCTGTGCTAATGTTTCGCCTGTTAACGGTGTTTTTCCTTCGTCTGGGAAGAGTTCCGCGTTAGTTAATGCTAGACCTAGCATATATTGTTTAAGCTCTTGATCGTCTTTTACATAGTGTTCTTGCTTGCCATGTTTTATCTTATAAAGTGGTGGTTGCGCAATATAAACATGACCTCGTTCAATTAACTCTGGCATTTGACGATAAAAAAAGGTCAGTAATAAGGTGCGAATATGTGAACCGTCGACGTCCGCATCGGTCATGATAATAATTCGGTGATAACGCAACTTCTCAGGATTATATTCGTCCTTACCAATACCTGTTCCAAGTGCTGTTATCAAGGAAATGATTTCCTGTGAGGAAATCAATTTATCAAAACGAGATTTCTCAACATTTAGAATTTTTCCTTTCAGCGGCATAATTGCCTGAAATTTTCTGTCTCGCCCTTGTTTTGCAGAACCTCCCGCAGAATCGCCCTCCACAAGGTAAAGTTCACATAACTCAGGATTTTTTTCCTGACAATCCGCAAGCTTACCCGGGAGTCCCATACTGTCGAGAACGCCTTTCCTACGCGTTAATTCGCGAGCTTTTCTAGCGGCTTCTCTTGCTTTGGCCGCATCTAAAACCTTACTACAAATACTTTTAGCGTCGATTGGATTTTCTAACAGGAATTCGGATAATTTTTGAGACACGATTTCTTCAACAGCTGGCCTTACTTCTGAAGAAACCAATTTTTCTTTGGTTTGAGAAGAAAACTTAGGTTCAAATATTTTTACTGATAAAACGCAGGAAAGTCCCTCACGCATATCATCGCCGGTTGTTTCAACTTTAGCTTTTTTTGCTAAATCATTTTTCTCAATATAGTTATTTAAAGTACGTGTCATAGCGGCACGTAAGCCTGTCAAATGCGTTCCACCATCTTTTTGAGGGATATTGTTAGTAAACAATAAAACTTGCTCTGAGTAGCTGTCATTCCATTGCATTGAGACTTCTACAGCAATACCTTCTTTATTTCCTTCTGCATAAAATAATGTTGGATGTAACGTAGATTTTGAGCGGTTAATATATTCTACAAAATTCTTAATGCCTCCTTCAAATGCAAATGTTTCTTTCTTATCGTTTCTTTGATCAATTAAATGAATTTTTACACCATTATTAAGAAATGAAAGCTCTCGTAAGCGTTTTGCAAAAATATCAAAATGGAACTCAATATCACCGAATATTTCCTTACTTGGTAAATAATGTACTTCCGTTCCATGACGCTCTGTATCACCGGTAGCAACAAGTGGAGAAACTGTTTCCCCCATACGAAATTCCATCTGGTGGGTTTTACCCTCGCGACGAATAGTGAGGCGCAACCATTCTGATAGTGCATTGACTACCGATACACCAACGCCATGCAATCCACCAGACACTTTATAAGAATTATCATCAAATTTGCCACCAGCATGTAATTCTGTCATTACAATTTCAGCAGCAGAACGTTTCATTTCATCATCATATTTGATATCGGTTGGAATACCACGACCATTGTCTTGTACACTAACTGAGTTATCTATATGAATAATGACTGTGATTTCATCACAGTGACCGGCTAAAGCCTCGTCTATGGCATTATCAACAACTTCAAATACTGTGTGATGTAAGCCTGTTCCATCACTGGTATCACCAATATACATACCTGGACGTTTTCTGACAGCTTCTAGTCCTTTTAGGACTTTAATGCTGTCAGAACCGTAACTAATTGCTTCATTTGAACCTTGTTTTTTTTCGCTCATTTGCGGGGTAGATTCTTATATAAGTATAGAATTGAATGTCGTTATTTAGCTTATTATTTTAAATTCTCATCGGCATCACAATATATTTAAAATCCTCATTTTCTTGGTTTGTAATCAAGACACTATTATTAGCATCTCTGAACGCACACTGTACGGTATTACATGTTAAGTTATTTAAAAGATCTAATAAATAAGTAATATTAAAACTAATATCAATAGACTCGTCTTCATATTCTATTTCTAATTCTTCTGATGCTTCTTCTTGCTCGTTATTTTTACAAATGACTTGTAATACACCGTTGCTTATTACAAAACGTACACCACGAAATTTTTCATTGATATTTGAAAGTATTGAAACTCGTTGAAGTGATTGGAGAAAAACTAGTCGATCTAATTCAAAAACTTTTGTATTGTCAGTTGGTATAACGCGTTTGTAATCAGGAAATTTTCCGTCAATAACTTTAGAAATTAAAACAATATCAGAGAAGATAAAACGAACTTTATTTTTATAAGTCTCTATGGTGATTGGTTCATTATCATCAACAAGTTGTTTTTCTAGTTCTAAAACGGTTTTTCGTGGAAGAATTATTTCTTTTCTGTCATATTTTTTATCAAGATCAATAGCCATATATCCCAGACGATGACCATCGGTTGCAACAGCCTTCAAACTTTTTTCTTCGATTAGTAATAATAAGCCATTTAAATAATAACGTATGTCTTGTTGTGCAATAGCAAATTGAACATGATGTAAAAGATTTTTTAGTTCTTTTTGTGGCACAGTGATAATGGCTTCTGGTTCTGAATCCTCTGAAATTTTTGGAAAATCTTCAGGCGGTAATATTTGTAAATTAAATGAACTTTTTCCAGACTTTACCTGTAAACGATTATCTTGACGATTTAAGGTTACATTACTATCAGCAGGAAGTGTACGTAAAATATCTTGAAATTTTTTTGCTGATATAGTTAAAGCATAAGTTTTTTCTTTTGACTGGCTAATTTCTTTTGATGTTTCTATTTGAATTTCTAAGTCGGTTGCCAAAAAAGATAATTTTTTTTCATCTTGTTGAATGAGTACATTCGATAAGATGGGTAAAGTATGACGACGTTCAACGACACCTGTAACAATTTGTAGTGGCTTAAGTAGGGTATCTCTATCGGTTTTTATTAATATCATTTATATATATTTATTTAAAATCTAATAATAATTAATAGTTGCTTCTTAACGTATGTATTGTTTTAAAAACTTGTTTAATATTAAAAAGATAACAGTCTTTATTAGCTTGTATTATTCAATTATTTTTTGTGGATTTTTTGTGGATAAAATTTTTAATCCATAAAAAAAGATAGTTACCCACAATTTATCAACTGCTTATTAACCACGTAAAATGTGTAAAAGTGCATTAAAATCTCTGTTGATTATTGGATCAGAAACTCTTAATTCTTTTATTTTTCGATATCCATGTAAAACGGTTGTATGGTCTCTTCCACCAAATGCTTCACCGATATCCGGAAGACTTAGCGGGGTTAATTCCTTGGCGATCGCCATTGCCATTTGTCTTGGTCTTGCTACGATACGAGAACGTTTTTTTGAGTACATATCAGCCACTTTGATTTTATAGTAATCTGCAACCGTTTTTTGAATATTTTCAATTGAAATCTGGCGGTTTTGTACAGCAAGTAGGTCTTTTAATGCTTCTTTTGTTGAATCAAGTGTAATTTGTAAACCAGTAAATCGAGAATAAGCCAAAACGCGTTTTAAAGCACCTTCTAGTTCTCTAACATTAGAGCGGATGTGTTTTGCAATGAAAAAGGCGACATTTTCATCAAGGGCTATTTTTTCTGCGTATGCTTTCTTTAATAAAATAGCTACGCGCATCTCTAACTCAGGCGGCTCTACAGCGACGGTCAACCCCCACCCAAATCGAGAAACTAAACGTTCTTCTAAACCGGAGATTTCTTTAGGGTAGGAATCAGAGGTAATGATCACTTGTTTGTGAGCCTCTATGAGTGCGTTAAAAGCATAGAAAAACTCTTCTTGAGTACGGTTTTTTCCACCAAAGAATTGAACATCATCAATCAGTAAAAGATCAAGTGAATGATAGTATAGTTTAAATTTATCGAATGCTTTATGTTGATAAGCACTGACAACATCAGACACGTATTTTTCGGCATGAACATAGCGTATTTTGGCTTGTTTATCTTGCTCAAGAACATAATTTCCAATAGCTTGAATTAAATGTGTTTTACCTAAGCCAACACCGCCATAAATAAAAAGCGGGTTGTACGCTGTACCTGGAGAGCCGGCAACCTGAATGGCGCCGGCTCTTGCTAATTGGTTTGCTTTACCAGTGACAAAAGTATCAAAGGTGAAATTTGGGTTTAGGCGGCTGGGGTTATCCTTCTTTATTACATTTTTTACAGTTTTTTTGGGTTTTTGTTCACTTACAGGCTCGACTTTTTTAACTATATTTTCTAGATCAGCAAGTTTTAGTTGGAATTGAATCTCGTGCGAAAAATGGTTTTTAGCCATTTTGTTAATATGTAGTAGAAAATTATCTTTAACCCACTGTAAAACGAACTTATTGGGTGCGATAAGAATCGGATTAGAATAGTCATTCTGAGAAATATCTAGTTGTAATGGATTTATCCAGGTATTAAATTGTTGAGCATTTAATTCATTCTTAAAATATTCAAGACAGGAAAGCCAGAATGTATTTATAGTCTGCATAACCTTTATGTTTGATGAAAATGAATAAAAAATACTTAGAGAATAACTAAATTCTAATCGCAGCAGTAAGTTTGTTATTTACAGTGTATTTCTAGATTATCAATAAGCCTGGTTTTATTTAGCCAAGCCGCCCCGAGAACAACAAAGTCTGTATCGTCCAATGTTGCAATACTTAAATCATTTTTTTGCCGTAATTCAATATAATCAACACGCCAACCAAATTCCGTTAGTATATTTACAGCGTTTTCTTGTAAAGATTTAAAATCCTTGTTGCCTTTTTCTACAAATTGTTTTATTTCATTTAAAGTTTGATAAAGTCGAGTAGCTTCTTCTACCTGCACTTCATTTAGATATCGGTTTCGAGAACTTAGTGCAAGTCCGTTTTGTAAGCGAATTGTTTCACCAGCTAAAATGTTAATGGGTAAATTTAACTGTTTAACCATTTTTTTCACGATATGTAATTGTTGAAAATCTTTATTCCCGAAAATTGCAATTTGCGGCTGTATGATATTGAACAATTTAAGTACCACTGTTGCAACACCGCAAAAAAAACCGGGCCGGAATTTTCCCTCTAGTTCGTTTGCGATGGGTGGTAGCGTTAGTAACGTTTCTTGCGGCTCGGGATAAAGTGTTTTTTCATCAGGCGCAAATACAATACCAACATCATAACTTTTTAATCGTTTACAGTCTTCTTCTAGTGTTCGTGGGTATTGCTCAAAGTCTTCATTTGGTAAAAATTGAAGATGATTTACAAAAATACTGACAACAATGCAGTCAGTTTGTTGTTGTCGGGCTTTTTGTATTAATGATAAATGTCCATCATGTAAGTTTCCCATAGTAGGAACAAAGGTAATCGACTTTTTGTTCCTAAGAGTTGTTCTTAGTGCTGTTATATCAGTAACAATTTCCACGATCGATAATCAATTAGAATTGATGTTCAGCGCCAGGAAAAAGCCCATTTTTCACTTCATCAACATAGTTAGTTATTGCAAGTGGTATTGTTGATGAATCAATCATGAAATTTTTTACAAAGCGCGGTTTTTTACCTGGATAAAGACCTAACATGTCATGTAAAACAAGAATTTGAGCAGAACAATCAGCACCAGAACCGATTCCGATAGTTGGTATAGAAAGCTCATTTGTAACACTTTTGGCTAGTGTAGCAGGAACCAGTTCCATTAGTAGCATATTTGCACCAGCTTTTTCCAAAACAAGCGCATCATCTAATAATTGTTTGCTTGCTTGCTCTGATTTACCTTGCACGATGTATCCACCTAATTGATGGATAGATTGTGGTGATAAGAAAATATGCGCACATACAGGAATGCCTCGCAGGGTCAGAAATAGAATGGTTTCTGCCATAATTCTCCCGCCTTCAATTTTAACCATTTGCGCACCAGCAGCGAGAAGTTTGGAAGCGTTCTCAAAGGTTTTTTCTGGGGACACTTGAAATGTTCCGAAGGGCATATCTGACATAACAAATGTTTTTCTTGTTCCCGTGTAAACACAGCGTGTGTGATAACACATGTCATCGAGAGAGACAGCTAATGTCGTATCATTGCCTTGTAATACATTTCCAAGAGAATCGCCGACTAATAGGATATCTATTCCTGCATTTTCAAGAATGGTAGAAAAACACGCGTCATAGCAGGTAAGCGCTGTGATTTTCTCGCCAGCGCGATACATTTCTCGTAATGTACTTTGTGTTGTTCTCATATGCTGTAATTAAAGTATTCTCTAGAGCCTTGCATCTGGTTAATACGCTCGATTAATAAATTAAAGTCCTTTAGGTTGTCAGCAAAATTAAGGTTTTCACTATTAACAATCATTAGGGGTGTTTTTTTATAATGATGAAAGAATTGTGTATAACTGTCTGATAGTCGCCATAAATAAGCTTCTGAGATGTTTTTTTCATAAGGGCTGCTGCGTCGTTTGACGCGCTGAACCAAGGTTTCCGGTGATGCTTGTAAATAAATAACCAAATCGGGAACAGGCGCTGCAGGTTGAAAATGGTCATATATCTGTTGATAAAGACGATATTCTTCATCACTTAGTGTCAGTTTGGCAAATAATGGATCCTTTTCTAATAAAAAATCACAAATAGTTACACGGGAAAATAGGTCTGTTTGTTTTAAATTTTGTACTTGGTTTGCGCGCTGAAAAAGGAAGAAAAGTTGTGTCGATAATGCATAACGAGGAATATCATCATAAAATCTTTCTAAAAAAGGGTTTTCCTCTGGATCTTCTAATAAGAGTGATCCTCCTAGATGGTTAGCAAGTTGTTTTGCCAAGCTGGTTTTCCCAGCGCCAATGGGCCCTTCTACGGTGATATAACGATAATTATTTAATATCATTTTCTCTAACTTGTTCCAGTCGTTGTTCAGAACAAGCGGCTAATAATTGAGAAATAGCACCTTGGCCAGGGATATGACAATCAGGAGAAATTTCCATTAATGGCTGTAAAACAAATGCCCGCTGATGCATTCTGGGGTGTGGCAAAGTAAGATTATTTTCCTTACATTTTAAATCATCAATCATTAGTATATCGAGATCAAGCGTACGAGGCGCGTTAAGTGATTCACGTATGCGTCCATGCTGTTGTTCAATCGTGAGCAATGCATTTAAAAGTGCTTGTGGTGATAGCGCTGTTTCGATAAGTGCAACTGCATTGATAAAATCAGGTTGATCAAGTCGTCCAACAGGCGCACTACGATAAAGTGATGAGTATACCAGTAACCGAGAAGCCGGAAGTTTTGCAAGCTCATCAAGCGCTTGAAGAATGTGCTGTATCGGGTTTTCTAGATTGCTTCCCAACGCAATAAAGGCATGACTATCGGTGGTTAATGGCATGCGGTTATTTTTCTGATCCAGGGAAACTATGTTTAGCGCTATCGGCTTCTGGCTTAGTCGTTTTTCTGTGGCTACGAGAGCGACGACGTTTTTTAGGAGCTGTATTTGTTAATAACATGCCTTCGCGTTTTTCAGTACTCGCATTTTGGAAATCTTTCCACCATAAACCAATATTTTTATCGAGTTCGCCACTTTCACAGCGTATTAATAGGAAATCATAAGCAGCTCGAAAACGAGGGTGAGTAAGTAAACGAAAAGGCTTACGACCGATACGTGCTTCAAACCGTGGTTGCATGGCCCATATTTCTTTAATAACCGCATCAAAACGACGAGGAATAGCCAGGTTTTTATGTTGTATCGTCAGTATCTCATTCATGGCAAGATCAAGCGCAGGTAGCAGTTTCTCGCCAGTATCTTGGTGTTTTTTCCAGGCGGCAAGTACCTCATGCCATAATAATGTGGCAAATAAAAACCCCGGAGAGGTTGTTTTTTCTTTCCTGATACGTTCATCGGTATTTTTTAATGCGATGGTAATAAAACGCTCTCCCATAGGTTGCTCCAAGATGACATCCAGCATTGGAAACAAACCGTGGTGTAAGCCGCGTGTACGCAAATCGACAACGCAATCTAACGCATGGCCGGAAAATAATAGCTTTAACATTTCATCAAATAATCGTGCCGGCGGTACATTTTGTAGGAGCGGGGCTAAATCACCGATTGGTTTTGCGGTTTCATCGTCAATCTGCATATTGAGCTTTGCGGCTAAACGAACCGCTCTAAGCATACGTACAGGATCTTCCCTATATCGTGTTTCTGGACAGCCTATAATACGCAATCTTTTTTCTTTTATATCTTGGTAACCATATAGAAAATCAAATATTTTTTCATTATCTGGATTATAAAATAGTGCATTAATGGTGAAATCACGCCGTATGGCATCTTCCTCTTGGCTACCAAAAACGTTGTCACGTAAAAGTCGCCCATGATGATCGGTGTGATTAACGGTCGTATTTTTGGAGCCTTTCTCATCTGGGGACGGGCCGCGAAAGGTGGAGACTTCCACCGTTTCAGAGCCACACATCACATGAACTAAGCGAAACCGACGACCGATAATTCGAGAACGACGAAATAATGAACGGACATCTTCGGGTGTTGCGTTGGTAGCAACGTCATAATCTTTGGGCTTTAAACCCAACAATAAATCACGTACCGCGCCCCCAACGACAAAGGCTGTAAATCCTGCTTGTTGTAATGTTGACGTAACCTTTACTGCACAAGGATTAATTTGGTCACGAGCAATACCATGTTTTCCACGCGGTATGATTTTTAGCTTGGCGATGGTATCGGAAGCAGAGGGTTTGTCGCGACTAAAGATGTGGCTTAGGATTTTACGAATCATTACGAAACACTAAAAGTATTAACCGAGGATTATACACTTTGCCTAGATCTTAAAGGGTTTTACTGAAGGCGGTATCGGGCTTAATTTTAATTATTTTGGATTTTTTTAGCGTTAAATTGAAAGCTCATGGCTTTTCGTGGTTGTAATGATGAATGAAGATAACAGAAGGGAGAGATTTAAGTGTAAATTTGTATCGATGACATTGAGTCCTTACCATCTTGATCAGAGGCTTTTTGTTTCAATCTATCTTTTAGGCTTTTTGGAATTGAGACTGTTTTCCTATTTTTTGTTTCAATTAAAACACAGGCTAATTGAATTTTTGTTAAGCAAATATGATCAGAATCATTAAAATCAAAATTAAAAATTAATTGTTCCCTTTGTATTTTTATACTTGTAATGATGACACTTATATGCTCTGCAAATTTAATCGGTTGATAAAAGTTAGCTTGTATACTCATGACTGAAATAGCGTATTCAAAGTTTTCAAAAGAAAACCCAAGCCTTTTTAGTCCAGAATACAATGCTTCTTCGGCTATTTTGAAATAATTGTTGAAGTGAATGACACCACTTTTGTCTGTTTCATGCATATGAATTATTCGATTATAAATCGGCCAACTATTCATAAATAAGGCATTACTTGGGTAATCTGCTTTTTTTATCTTTTTCACGGATAACAAGTCCTGGTCTAACGAATGATTAATCCGAAAAATAAACTTAATCATAAAACCAAAGTAAATTTTTTTCGAAATGTTCCAATGGAAGAGAGGAAATGAGATTAGTTTCTTTTTGTGAAATATTCTGTGATAAAAGTCACATTACTTGTGGATGATTTGTAATAGAGCAATATGAAAAGGTAAAAGAAGCATAGGTTATTGCGAACGAAGTGCCAATAATTCATCATCGTTGATTTTCATAAGTTCACTACCGAGGACGACTTGATGTCCGTCAAAAATACCTAATTTCCTTGTAATAGCACCAGCAGTATCGGACAGGCCACCTGTAATCATGATTGTTTTGATGCCCGCACGCTTACACTTTTCTTGGAAAAAGACAATAATGGCGTTAAAGCGCGACCAATGTATTGGCGCCGTGTTCAGACAAACGTTGCGTCATCAACGGTTAAGTCTTTCACTAAATCAGTTGTGATTTGTTCAGCCGCGTTAGGTATTGTTTGGGCTATGCCATTGTTGTTTCACAAGCGAGTTTTAATGGAAGGGATGAAGCTGGCCGATAAGCCGGGTTCTGTCGTGGACAGTCATTCCTCTAGGCACACAGTCGCCTGTGCGCTCAAGCAACCTACCCGCAGACTCAGCGAGCCGCTTCATCGCCTGCCTATTTGGTCTTGCTCCAGATGGAGGTTGCCGCGTTTCACCGTAACTTAATACGCTCGTCTCTGTGGCCCTATTCCTCACCTCACGGTGGACGGCCATTAGCCGTCATCTTGCTCTATGGAGCCCGGACTTTCCTCCCCCTATTTCTTATCGCTAAGAAACAAGCGGCGACTGCCTGGCCAGCTTCGGTTTAGATACTACCACTAACATGAAAGAAGAAAAAATTTAATCAGATCTGGCAAGAAAAATTAGCTGAACAAATTGTTGTAAGCATACAAGAAAATATTGCTTTTTTACTGGGTGAGGTTAAAGCATCGCATTAATTTGCAATAACGTATCTTCGTCCAATTCCCCCGCTTCAGCTTTCAATCTTAATCGAGACATCAAATAGTTGTAATAGGCTTTGGTGAGGTCGCGTCTGGCAGAGTAAAGCTGTTGCTGAGCGTTTAAAACGTCAACTTCGGTTCTTACACCCACTTCTTGGCCGAGTACGGTGGAGTCCAGTTGGGTTTGGCTTGAGATGACGGCTTGTTTTAATGCTTTTACCTGAGCAATACCGTTGGTGACGTTGAGGTATTGCTGGCGGACTTGTAAGGCGTTGTTGCGCCGTGCATCTTCTAAGTCATGTCTGGCTCTGTCTTGATTCGCCAGCGCTTCACGTATTCGCGACTGGGTTGAGAACCCTTCAAATAGCGGGACATTGACCTGAACGCCGACTGACTTAGCAGTCAGGTCAATACCTTGCCCGGTAAATGCACCTCCGACACCGGTTTGGTCACTATATTGGGCGATTAAATCCATGGTTGGATAGTGTTGCGCTCTGGCTTTTGATACTTCTTTTTCGGCAATCTCAAAAGCGGCTTGTTGGGTTTTTAAAAAGAAGTTTTTTTCTCCAGCAACCGTTACCCAGTCATCCATATTGGCATATTGCATGTTGGTGAGTTCGGCGGCAAACTCACTGCTTCCGATAAGGTGTTCGGGAAAGCGGTTAATAATGCCCTGCAAGCTGCGTTTGCTTATTTCTAGTGCATTCCTGGCAGCAATTTCTTGCGATAGCGTTAAGTCATAACGTGCTTGGGCTTCATTGGTATCCACAATGGTTGCGACACCGACTTCAAAGTTGCGTTTGGCTTGGTCCAGTTGTTTAAGGATGGCTGCTTTTTGTGCTTCAGCTACTTCAACATCAACTTGTGCGCTTAAAACATCAAAGTAAGCTTGTGCTACCCGCAAGATCAAATCTTGAGCGGCAATAACAAATTGTGAGTCCGCTTGTGCAACTTCTATCTTCGATTGTGCGTAGATAACAATATTTTCAACACGAATTAACGGTTGTGTTGCTTGAAATACGATGCCACGGCTATGAATGGTATTTTCTGTACCAAATGCATTTATTTCCTGTCTCTGACGCGTACCGGTTAGCGTAATGCGAGGCAGCAATCCAGACCGACCCTGAGTTACCTTTTCTTGGGCAGCCTGATAGGTAGCCCGAGCGGATCGATATTGTGCATCTTGGTCTAATGCTTCACGGTATATGTCCATTAAGCTGGCGGCATAAAGTGAAGTCGGAGCGGTGACTCCAATTATTCCAAAAAGGAGAGAGACAGTGACAAAATTTAGGGATTTCATTATCATTTTGGCACCTTTATCTTGGTGCTGATACAGTCTCAGACATCAGGTATCGGTTCATGAATTCTCTAAATTAAAAAACAAACCGTTCAGACTGCTGCGCATTACTGAGCGGATTAATATAGGTTTCAAATAAAGGTTTTGTATTAAATACACCCAGTGCTTCGCAAGTAATGAGTACGACATTCATGATGGGTGCATTACCAACGATGGCAAATAACCGTCCACCAGGGCTGAGGCATTGTTTAAACACTTCGGGTAGTACCGGTGTTGAGCCGGTGATGATGATGACATCATAGGGTGCATGATCGGGCCAGCCGTGTGATGCGTCGCCTTCTTCTAGGGTGACATTGGAAATGTCATGTGCTTTAAGGCTAGCTTCAGCCATAGCCTTGAGTTCAGGCACAATTTCAACGCTGTAAACATGATTGCCTTTCGCGGCAAGGAGGGCTGTCAAGTAGCCACTGCCGGTACCGACTTCAAGAATTTTGTCGGTCTTTTTTACCTGAACTTCCTGTAAAATGCGTGCTTCCATCTTAGGTTGGTGCATTAATTGACCATGCCCCAATGGGATTTCCATATCGACAAAGGCCATTGATTTATATTCGGCAGGGACAAAATCTTCGCGGTGCACTTTGTACAATAATTCCAGCACGGTGTCGTCAAGTACAGACCATGTGCGGATTTGTTGCTCTACCATGTTAAAGCGGACTTCTTCGAGATTCATATTTTGATCCATTTTATTTCTATTAATTTATGCAATACTTGCAATTATTTCATATTTCCATTAGCTTCACAGCATTAGCTAGGGGTCCGTTTCCAGAAATATCTGGTGTTTCGGTGAGAGAGTCCCTCATACCTGATGCGGATCATGCCGCCGTAGGGAAGCTGGGACTCATTCTCCCTGCTCTTTATGGCATTTTAAGGAGCACACAATGAGTACCACAGTTTTAAACCAAGATAAATTTTCAAAAAGTACTGCCCAAGTTGATGAAGCGGCAGTTAAGCCATTACCCAATTCTCGTAAAATTTATGTACAGGGTTCTCGTCCTGATATCCAGGTGCCAATGCGTGAAATTAGCCAGTCGGATACGGCGATTAGTTCCGGCGCAGAGAAAAACCCGCCAATTTATGTCTATGATACGTCAGGCCCATATACGGATTCTACCGTAAAGAAAGATATTCGAAGTGGTTTATCTGCGTTACGGGAGAAATGGATAGAAGAACGCGGTGATACGGAAGTACTTTCAGGCCTTAATTCTGCTTACAGCCAGCAACGTTTAAACGACCCAAAATTAGCAGATATGCGCTTTAACTTAAAGCGTCAACCGCGTCGTGCCAATGCGGGGATGAATGTTTCACAAATGCACTATGCGCGTCGTGGAATCATTACCCCAGAAATGGAATATATTGCTATCCGTGAAAATCAGCGTTTTGAAGCATTGGAATCACAAAGCGCAGACATATTTATAAGTCAACATCCTGGACAGAATTTTGGCGCGTCGCTACCAAAAAGAGTTACCCCAGAATTTGTGCGTGATGAGGTCGCAAGAGGGCGCGCGATTATTCCCGCGAACATTAATCACCCAGAAGCTGAGCCGATGATCATCGGGCGTAATTTCCTGGTGAAAATTAATGCGAATATTGGTAATTCGGCGTTGGGTTCCAGTATTCAAGAAGAAGTGGAAAAAATGACCTGGGCGATACGTTGGGGTGGCGACACGGTGATGGATCTGTCTACCGGCAAGAATATCCATGAAACTCGCGAATGGATTATTCGTAATAGTCCGGTGCCGATTGGTACCGT
>JAJFJH010000123.1 GCA_021774155.1 Nitrosomonas sp. | reverse complement strand
TATTTGCGATATATACCTGGTGACCACGCTGTAATCCCAATGCGTTAAGCATATTGTCGAGTAATTTTCCTGCAGGGCCAACGAAAGGTTCGCCAATGGCATCTTCTCTTGCGCCAGGCCCCTCACCAACATATAACCAGTCCGCATTTTCATCGCCTACACCAAATACGGTTTGTGTGCGTGACTGGCATAAATCACAAGCCGTGCAATGTATCACCTCATGCTTAAGTTGCTGCCAATTCATATCTAAAATCAGGTTCCGTTTTGGTGTGTTGATTTCGGGCGGCAGAGTTTGCTCAATGTTTTCTGTGTTCTTAGAATTGATACGCCATTGTGGCGATAAACCTAATTCATTCAAAATTTCTTTTCGTCTGGAATTCATAATATCAGTTCCATAACAATGGCATCTTCACGACCACACATTGCGGGGTAGTAGCTTTTGCGCTTGCCGATAGGAAGAAAGCCGAGTTGTTTATATAAATTGGCGGCACCTGTGTTGGATTCGCGTACATCAAGTATCATTGCGCGTAAGTGCTGTTGACTAGCATGTTGAATCAAATGACCTAGCAATTTCTGTCCCCAGCCCTTCTTTTGCCACTTTCCCGCGATGCCGACAGTAAGGACATGTGCTTCATCGGGTCCATTCATCATTACGCCATAACCAAAGAGTGTTCCCTCTTGTACTAATACGCGGCAAAAGTATTTGGCGGTTAATGAATCAGCAAAATTCATACGAGACCATGGGAATAGAAAAACTTCACGCTCAATGGCGATGACTTGATCTAAATCTTCGGGAAGCATTGGCCTAATGTTGTCGATCGATTGCAATGGCATATTCAACGTTCGCTTTCCTTTAAGGCGACTTTGTTGCGTATATAAATAGGTGCGGTATCCATTGACGGTATATCTGGATCTTTTATAAGTTTAGTGATTGCAATTTGTGCCACCTCACTTGCATGTGGGTAAAGGCCGAGTTGGATGTCAAGCAGCTGCTCATTATAAAGATGAGACAGTTCTTTGGTGTATACATCAAATCCACTGCCGCAACCGACCCAGTTGTCACCAGACAAAGCGGGCGCATTTTTCGGGAGACAAACCATGGGTTCGCTAACGGTTACCCAATGACCATCATTTTTTTTATAAGCAGCATGATAAATCTCACCCATGCGCGCATCAAGTGTGGCGATGATTTTATTGTTTCCAGATTTTTGTGCTAGTGCTTCTAATGTACTAACTCCGATTAATGTGTTGTTTGTTGCAAAAGCTAGCCCTTGAGCCACACCGCAAGCAATGCGTAAACCGGTAAAAGAACCCGGCCCAGCACCAAAAGCAATGCCGTCGAATTGAGACAGTGTCACGTCATTTGCCAAGAGCAACTCGTGTAATAGCGGCAGAAGTAATTCGGAATGTCGCTGGCCTGCTAATATATCTTTGCTAATTATGTGCCCGCTCAAAGACAGGGCAATAGAGCAATGTTCGGTAGACGTGTCTAGGGCAAGTATATTCAAGGTGTTTTAAATGCTGGATTTTTTATCAATTAAGCAAATTGCCTGAGCAACAATGCCTTCTTGTCGGCCAATAGCCCCGAGACGTTCTGCTGTTTTTGCCTTGACGTTAATATTGTTTGTTTGGGTATTAAGGTCATGGGCAATGTTGGCAACCATTTGTTGTATATGAGGTGCCATCTTAGGTGCTTGAGTAATAATGGTTGCATCAATGTTGATAATCACAAAATCGTTTTCGAGAAGTAGACGGTTAACTTCACGTAATAAAACACGGCTGTCTATATTCTTATAGCGTGGATCAGTATCTGAAAAGTGTTTGCCAATATCACCCAAAGCAGCTGCACCTATCAGTGCGTCGCAGATGGCATGTAATAATACATCAGCGTCTGAATGTCCCAATAGGCCTTTTTCATAGGGAATGGTTACGCCACCAACAATTAGCTTGCGATTTTCAGCAAGTTGATGAACATCAAAGCCTTGGCCTATTCTTATAGTGGTCACGGTATTTTCCTTTTTTGTAATATTAATTCGGCTAATGCCAAGTCCTGTGGGTAGGTCACTTTAAAGTTGTTGCTGTCGCTAAGCACTAGTTTGGGATGGAGACCTAAGGCTTCAATCGCGCTGGCATCATCAGTAACATTGATTCCATCAGCGCTACTTAACGCATTAGTAAGTAAGCGATAACGAAACATCTGAGGTGTTTGGGCTTGCCACAGGCCTTCTCTTGGTTCGGTAGTTGTTGCACGTTGGTTGGTGTTGCTACGTTTTAACGTGTCTGCGACGGGAATCGCCAGTAATCCGCCAATTTCGTCATTGGTCAATTCATCTAGTAATTTCTCTAATTGGACGGATGTTAAGCAGGGGCGCGCAGCATCATGCACCATAACCCAGTCGTCATCTGCTATAGCAATTGATGTTTCTAGTGCGCTGAGACCATTAAGTACACTTTCTGCGCGGGTTGCGCCACCGCAGTTCAATAGGATTAACTTACTTGAGAATTCAGACCAATCGTGCTGTGACCAATGAGAATCGTCAGGAGAAAGAACGACGATGACATGGGCAATACGTCCGTCACTGCATAATGTACCTATGGCATGATGAATCATTGGTTTGCCTGCGAGATGCAAATATTGTTTGGGTAGGTCTTCACCAATACGTGAACCAGAACCAGCGGCGGGAATTAAAGCGAAAAACTTAGGCATATCGTTAAGATTGGTATTTGAAAAAGTTTATAAACATACAATTATGTGATTAGGGCAGTTATATTATGGCGTATTAATTTGTAGAAAGATGCGCTGAAAATATGCTGGGTATCGATTTTGATGGCTTATTGTATAATTTCTAATTTGATATTAGGACAAGATTTATGGAAGCAGAACAAATTAACGCAATGGGTGAACAGCTTGGCGACTTAGAGAAGCGAGCAAATGAATTGCGGAGGTTTCTTTGACTTAGATGAGAAGCAAATACGTTTAGAAGAGATAACGCGGTCATTAGAAGATCCAGATATCTGGAGTGACAATAAAAGGGCTCAGGAACTAGGTCGCGAAAAGAAATTGCTTGAGGGTGTTGTAATTACACTGAGTGCAATTGACCAGCAAGTAAAAGATGTCGGTGAGCTATTGTTGATGGCAAGAGAAGAAAATGATGAAGAAATACTCGAGAGTGTAAGCCAAGATGTGTTAGTGCTTGAGCAAGAAGTCTCAGAAATGGAATTCCGTCGGATGTTCTCCGATCCAATGGATCCGAATAACTGTTTTATCGATATTCAATCAGGATCAGGAGGAACAGAGGCGCAAGACTGGGCTGCTATGCTAGAACGAATGTATTTGAGATACTGTGAACGGCATGAGTTTAAAGTTGAAATTCTGGAAGAATCACCTGGAGATATAGCAGGAATAAAAAGTGTAAGTATTAAGGTGGCAGGTGAATACGCCTATGGCTATCTAAGAACTGAGTCAGGCGTTCATCGTTTAGTCAGAAAATCACCGTTTGATTCTGGTAATCGACGGCACACATCATTTGCCAGTGTCTTCATCTATCCAGAAGTTGATGAAAGTTTTGAAATTGATATAAATCCGGCTGATCTAAGAGTCGATACATTTCGTGCGTCAGGTGCCGGAGGTCAACACATTAATAAAACAGATTCCGCTATACGTATTACGCACCTTCCAACGAATATCGTGGTGCAGTGTCAGAACGGACGATCGCAGCATCGTAATAGAGCTGATGCAATGGCGATGTTGAAATCGAGATTGTATGAAGCGGAGCTACGAAAGCGCAATGAAGAAAAACAAGCGATCGAAGACTCTAAGACAGATATAGGCTGGGGGCATCAAATTAGATCGTATGTTTTGGATCAATCACGTATAAAGGATCTGCGTACCAATATCGAAGTTGGAAATACCCAAGGCGTACTTGATGGTGATTTAGATGGCTTCATCGAGGCCAGTCTAAAAAGTGGTGTATAAGACAGAATATATAAATAAGGCGCAATAGACCTGTAACAGTATGTATCAAGGCCTAAACTAAAATCCAAGAATGCTAGAGATTATAAACATAACAATAAAGCTGAGAATCAGCTTGACCGAGTTTAAATAGGCTGTATAATTCGTTTTCTTCGCTGCGGGGGTAAGATGAGATGCGGCGGGATTGCTCTTTAATAATATAACAATCGATAGGTGTGGGCACTTAGCAATTGCAAGGCTTGCCGGAGTATT
>JAJFJH010000122.1 GCA_021774155.1 Nitrosomonas sp. | reverse complement strand
TGATCGCCATTGCTATTCTCATTATCTTTCAGCTAGGTTTTACCTATCTTTCACCAATGCAATCCTTATTTGGCACAACAGCAATCGACTTTAATGTATGGCTACGCATTGTGCTCGTCGCATCTTCTGTTTTATTCCTGGTTGAGTTAGAGAAGTATTTTGTGCGACACATAGACAATAGAAATAACTCCAGAAGAGGTTAAATATTTATTAAGGAAGATATAGTTATGTCTGATGCAATACTTGTAATCAATGCCGGTTCATCGAGTATCAAGTTTGCTGTTTTTTCTTTGCTGGAAAACAGTGTTTCGCTGTGCATGATTTATCGTGGTGAGATCGCAGGTATTGGACATCGACCCTGTTTTACTGTTCATGATCGTCCGGGCGAGGTGGTGGGGGTAGCGAAACAATCTCTAGTGACTAAAAGGATTCGTAGCCATGCAGATGCATTTTTCGTTTTATTCGATTGGATTAATCATAACCTGAGTAAATTTCTACTCATTGCAGTTGGTCACCGTGTAGTTCATGGCGGCGAAAAATATTCAATCCCGGTGGTTGTGAACGAAGAAGTATTATGTAATTTAAAAAAATTTATTCCACTGGCCCCATTGCATCAGCCCTATGAGATAGCGGCAATTGAAACCCTGATTCAGCAACAACCCGAGATGCTTCAGGTTGCCTGTTTTGATACTGCCTTTCATCGAACGCAACCTGTAGTCGCCCAACAATTTGCTCTGCCTAAGAAATTTAGACAACAAGGAATCCTAAAATATGGCTTTCACGGTTTATCGTATGAGTATATCGCTAGCGTATTACCTGAATATTTAGGCGACGCTGCTGATGGACGTGTGATCGTTGCTCATCTCGGTCATGGCGCAAGCATGTGTGCGATGAAGGCTCGCAGAAGTGTAGCTACCACGATGACATTCAGCCCACTGGATGGGTTACCCATGGGCACGCGATGCGGTGCGCTTGATCCTGCAGTCGTGCTTTATTTGATGAAAGAAAAGGGTATGGATATCAATGCCATCACTGACTTATTGAATAATAAGTCCGGTTTGCTGGGTGTTTCGGGGATTAGTGGTGATATGCAAGAGCTTTTAGGTAACGACAGCCCGCAAGCAGCAGAAGCCGTCGATTTATTTGTGTATTGTGCAGGCCGCGAATTGGGTTCGCTGGCTGCGGCTTTAGGTGGGCTGGATGCACTCGTGTTTACGGCAGGCATTGGCGAGCATTCTGCTGTTATTCGTGAACGAATTTGCCGGGAAGCATTTTGGTTGGGACTCAACATTGACGAAGTGGCAAATGCAGCAGATGGGCCTCGAATCAGCACAATGGACAGCTCAGTATCTGCCTGGATGATTCCAACCAATGAAGAGTACATCATTGCCGAACATGCCGTTCGAGTTGTAAGTGGAAGCCCGTATTGTGGGTAAAAAAGATAAATGTTATATATAATCATAGTTTGTTTGGGTGTCAAAAAATAATCACTTTGTCGTGCTTCTTTTTACGATATAAAAAGAAAAGCTAGCCAGATTTCAAACCGGAAGGAGTAGGGAATGCTAGAAAATGCAATCAAATCTACTGATCAGAATAGCCCGCTGTCTGCTGAGGCGTTACGCAAAATTAACGCCTACTGGCGTGCGGCGAATTATCTGTCTGTCGGTCAAATCTATCTGCTGGATAATCCGTTATTAAAACAACCCTTAACACTTGAACATATCAAACCAAGATTGCTTGGCCATTGGGGCACTACGCCGGGTTTGAATTTTATTTATGCGCACTGCAATCGTGTTATCAAGGCGCAGAATTTAAACGTCATTTACATCACAGGCCCGGGTCACGGTGGCCCAGGTCTGGTGGCCAACACCTGGTTGGAAGGCACCTATAGCGAGATCTACCCAAATGTAGCGCAAGATGAAGCCGGCATGAGAAAGTTATTCAAGCAGTTTTCATTTCCCGGGGGCATCCCCAGTCATTGTGCGCCAGAAACACCGGGGTCAATTCATGAAGGTGGAGAACTGGGTTATTCTGTTTCACATGCCTATGGCGCTGTGTTTGACAACCCTGATTTGATTGCCTGCTGCGTGGTTGGTGATGGCGAAGCAGAAACCGGTCCGCTTGCCGCCGCATGGCACTCAAATAAGTTTTTAAACCCGGTTCATGACGGTGCGGTGTTGCTTGTTCTGCATTTGAATGGTTATAAAATCGCGAATCCAACGGTGTTGGCGCGGATAAGTCATGAAGAGTTAGAAAACTTGTTTATTGGTTATGGCTATAAACCTTATTTTGTTGAAGGATCGGATCCCGAAACAATGCATCAACTTATGGCGGCCACGCTGGATACCGTTATTGCAGAAATAAAAACGATTCAACGCGAAGCACGTAACAACGGTGTCACCGTCCGCCCACGCTGGCCGATGATTATCCTGCGTAGCCCAAAAGGTTGGACAGGCCCTGAGGAAGTCGATGGCCAGAAAACCGAAGACTACTGGCGCTCGCACCAGGTGCCGTTCGCCGAGATGGCGACAAAACCAGAACACGTCAAACTGTTGGAACAATGGATGAAGCATTATAAGCCAGAAGAACTTTTCGGCGAGAACGGCGCGCTGATGCCGGAATTGGTGGAGTTGGCGCCTAAAGACGTGCACCGGATGGGTGCCAATCCGCATGCTAACGGCGGCTTGTTGCTTAAGGATTTAAATATGCCGGATTTTTGTGACTACGCTGTCGAGGTATCCAAACCTGGACAGATAATGGGTGAAGCAACCCGCGTGATGGGTTACCTGTTGCGCGATGTCATGCAGCGCAATGAAGACACCCGAAATTTCCGAGTAATGGGCCCGGACGAGACTAAATCCAATCGTCTCGGTGCTTTATTCGAAGTAACTAATCGCACTTGGATGGCGGAAACACTACCTGAGGACGACCACCTTGCGCCGGATGGTCGCGTAATGGAGATTCTTAGCGAACACACCTGCCAGGGTTGGTTGGAAGGGTATCTGCTCACCGGCCGTCACGGCTTGTTCTCATGCTATGAAGCATTCATTCATATTGTTGATTCTATGTTTAATCAACACGCCAAATGGCTTAAGGTGAGTAAAGAAATTCCTTGGCGCCAGCCCATTGCTTCATTGAATTATTTGTTGACTTCCCATGTCTGGCGGCAGGACCACAACGGCTTTTCACATCAGGATCCCGGTTTCATTGATCATGTTGTCAATAAGAAGGCCAGTATCATTCGTGTTTACTTGCCGCCTGATGCTAATACGTTATTGGCTATTACTGACAAATGCTTGCGCAGCCGTGACTTTATCAATGTGATTGTCGCAGGCAAACAACCGCAGCTGCAGTGGCTTGATATGGATGCTGCGATTAAGCATAGTTTAGCAGGTATCGGTATTTGGGCGTGGGCGAGTAATGATCAAGACGCCGAACCGGATGTGGTAATGGCTTGCGCAGGCGATGTCCCTACTCTTGAAACGCTGGCTGCGGTGGATTTATTGCGCCAGCATGTTCCAGATATCAAAATACGCGTGATTAATGTCGTAAATTTGATGACGCTGCAACCACGGGAAGAACATCCGCATGGCCTATCTGACAAGGATTTCGATGCCTTGTTTACCACCGACAAACCGATTATTTTTGCTTACCACGGTTATCCCTGGTTGATTCATCGGCTGACTTATCGTCGTAACAACCACAAAAATCTACACGTACGCGGATACAAAGAAGAGGGTGCCACCAGCACGCCATTCGATATGGTCGTACTCAACGATCTGGATCGTTTTCATTTGATCGGTGAGGTGGTCGACCGGGTGCCAAGATTCAGTTGTGTCAGCGCATATGTAAAGCAATTTGTCCGTGACAAACTCATCGAACACCGCCAATACATCACCACCCACGGTGAAGATATGCCTGAAATCACCAATTGGAGATGGCCTTATTCATAATTTGCAATTTCTAACAAACAGTTAGCCTGTAAGGGAGACATAAAACTTATGAAAATGCCTCGTCTAATGGTGCGTTATTTACAGGATCTGCCTGCTGATCTGATCTCGCTGGTGGAGGTGATTGCAGATCTGGCGACGGACTTACGCTGGACCTGGAGCCATGCTGGAGACACGGTATGGAAAACAATGGATGCAAAGTTATGGGAGCAAAGCGAGAACCCATTCGTTGTGTTGCAAAACCTTAGCCGCGAACGACTCGAAGAATTAAATCAAAACACCGAATTTAAACAGCACCTTGATCGCTTGACTGCTGCACGCAATGATTATCGCAACTGTCCTGGTTGGTTCGGTGAAGAACATGCCGAAGCCGAACTCAAAGGGATTGCCTATTTCAGCATGGAATTTGGTTTAGGCGATGCCTTGCCACTCTACGCGGGCGGCTTGGGCGTGCTGGCGGGCGACTATCTCAAAGCCGCCAGTGATCTGGCCGTACCGCTTACTGCGATTGGCCTGCTGTATCAGGAAGGTTATTTTCGGCAAATGTTGGATGAAACAGGATGGCAGCAGGAAATCTATCCCTACAATGATTCCAGCAGTTTGCCGATACGTCCCGTGCTAGCCCGTAATGGTTCCTGGCTACACGTCCCTATAGAGTTGCCTGGGCGTGTTGTGCGTTTGCAGGTTTGGCAAGCGCAAGTAGGGCGGGTTAATCTTTATTTGCTTGATAGTAATAGCCCCTTGAACAGTCCATTGGATCGTGGTATCACCGGTAAATTGTATGGTGGCGGCAAGGAAGTGCGCTTGGTGCAGGAAATCGCGCTGGGGATCGGTGGCTGGCGATTAGTTGAAGCACTTGGGCTGGATATTGACCTCTGTCATTTGAATGAAGGCCATGCTGCATTTGTTACGTTGGAACGGGCGCGATATTTCATGCAACAACAGCAGGTGGATCTATGGGAAGCGCTTTGGGCAACCCGGCCAGGTAATGTGTTTACCACGCACACGCCGGTAGCTGCGGGTTTTGATATTTTTGAAAGCGACTTGCTAGCGAAGTATGGCCTAGTATATGCCGAGAGCTTGAATGTAACGCCTGAAGAATTAGTAGCGCTGGGGCGATGCAATGGAAAAAATAGCGGAGAACCCTTCAATATGGCCTATCTGGCGGCGCGGACCTGCGGCACAATCAACGGGGTAAGCCGCTTGCATGGCAAAGTCAGTCAGGGAATTTTTAAAGATCTTTACCCCCGTTGGCCTGAGCATGAGGTGCCGGTGAGTTATGTGACCAACGGTGTGCATGTGCCGTCATGGGATTCTCCGTGGTCGGACAAAATCTGGACAGACTACTGTGGTAAGGATCGCTGGCTCGGTTCGGAAGATGCCCTTGCCGCTGCAATGGAGGCGTTGGACGATGAAGCTATCTGGACGCTCTGTGGTCAGGAACGTAATGACCTGGTGCGCTGTGCCCGTCAACGGCTTAGACTGCAACTGGCGCAACGTGGTACAGCAGAGAATATCGTCAATCAAGTTGATCAGGTCTTGGATTGCAATGTATTGACGCTTGGATTTGCGCGGCGCTTTACTGCTTACAAACGGCCCGATCTGTTGCTGCATGATCCTGAACGACTTGTTCGATTGTTGACGAATCTGCAACGGCCGGTACAGATCATTGTCGCCGGCAAGGCTCATCCGGCCGATAACGAAGGCAAGCGCTTCATTCAGAAATGGGCGCAGTTTGCCACCCGGCCAGAGATTCGTAAACAGGTGGTATTTCTTGAAGACTATGATATCGCCTTGGCGCAGGAAATGGTGCAAGGCATGGACGTGTGGATCAATACGCCACGCCGGCCCTGGGAAGCTAGCGGCACCAGCGGCATGAAAGTGCTCGCTAATGGTGGTTTGAATCTCTCGGAGCTGGATGGATGGTGGGCCGAAGCTTACGCAGCGGAAGTTGGCTGGGCATTAGGTGATGGCAAGGAGCATCCAGAACCGGAATGGGATGCAGTAGAAGCCGAACAGCTTTATTGTCTGCTGGAGAATGAGATTGTTCCGATGTTCTATGACCGCGACAAAAACGGTATTCCACGTGCCTGGGTCACGCGTATGCGCGCCAGTATGTCTCGCCTGGCGCCACAGTTTAGTACTAATCGCATGGCGCGTGAATATGTCGAGAAGCTATACCTTCCCGCAGCTGCCGCCTTTCAGCATCGAACGGTCAAGGGTAGCCAAATCGCCAAAGTACTACGTCACTGGGATGAGCAATTAAAACAGCATTGGCATGCGGTGCACTGGGGTGATCTGTTGGTGACTGAAGAAAAAGATGGCTGGACATTTGAAGTGCAGGTCTACCTGGGAGAAGTTTTACCTGATTTTGTCCAGCTACAAGTATATGCAGATCCAATAACGGAAGCGGAAATAGGTGTCTGCGAAACCATGCAGCGCCGCTCCAGCATTCCGGGCGCTTTGAACGGGTATCTCTTTAAATGCAGTGTGAAGACGGCGCGTCCTTATACTGATTTCACACCGCGCGTCGTGGCGCATCACTCGGATGCTCATACGCCAGTGGAAAATAATTTGATCCTGTGGTGGTCAGGAAAGGCTGTGTTAGCCGAGAATTCTTAATAGCAGGACTTGGTGAGATTAACAAAAAGGAACGACTCATGACGGTTAACTCATTGCAGCAGATCAAGGTGCTCGGCCAGAGTATCTGGCTTGATTATATGCAACGCAATATTCTTAAGAGTGGCGAAATCACCAGAATGATTAAGGAAGATGGATTGGCGGGTATGACTTCCAATCCGACCATTTTTGAAAAAGCGATTAACGAACACAATGATTATGATGAGACAATCTCGAAACTGACTCATCGTGGCATCAGTGCGGAAGATACATATGAAACCTTAGCGCTCGAAGACGTGAGACAGGCCGCTGATTTATTTCGATCCGTCTACGATGGATCGAATGGCCGGGATGGTTTTGCCAGTCTAGAAGTTTCTCCACATCTAGCTTATGAAACAGAACAAACTGTCACCGAGGCAAAACGCCTGTGGGCGCAACTTGATCGCCCCAATGTTATGATCAAGGTACCCGCGACCCGTGAAGGCTTGCCTGCCATTTCACAACTTATTGCTGCCGGGGTGAATATTAATGTCACGTTGTTGTTTGGGGTGGTGCGTTATCAAGAAGTTGTGAATGCATATACGGAAGGCCTGGAGGAACGCGCTGCACAAGGTAAACCGCTTGATCGTATTGCTTCTGTCGCCAGTTTTTTCCTGAGCCGCATTGATGCGCTAGTGGATAAACGCCTGGATGAATCGACTCAAACTAACATTGGTGAATCTACGCATCCTCTACGGGGCCAGAGTGCCGTGGCCTGCGCGCGTCTTGCTTATCAGCACTATCTGGATTGGGTAGAAAGTAGCCGCTGGCAGGCCTTGTCTAAGAAAGGTGCGCAGACCCAGCGCTTGCTGTGGGCGAGTACCGGCACCAAGGATCCTGCTTACAGTGATATCAAATATGTTGAAGCTTTGATCGGGAAAGATACGGTTAACACGATGCCGCCGAAGACGTTGTGGGCTTATCGTGACCATGGCCGTCCTGCTTCACGAATCGAACAGGAACTGGATGAGGCCTACTGTTTGCAGGGAAAGCTCAACGAATTAGATATTCGTCTTTATGCGGTTAGCGAACAACTGGAAGCAGAGGGCGT
Organism: Nitrosomonas sp.; assembly: GCA_021774155.1. Lineage (GTDB taxonomy): Bacteria > Pseudomonadota > Gammaproteobacteria > Burkholderiales > Nitrosomonadaceae > Nitrosomonas. Next base: position 7,275 of record JAJFJH010000122.1, on the reverse strand, counting down.
ACAAAAATTCATTGTTCCTTTTGACAAGTTACTAAAACGTTTGGGCCAACGGTGATCATAAGCCCAAAGATTATGCTGTGTATAAAGCATAACGATCATGGAAAATTAATAGGTTTGTAACGATGCATAATCTCGAAACTTCAAATACTCATACGGGCAGAGTTATTGCAGTGCGCGGTAATGTTGTCGATGTGCATTTCTCGCCTCCCTTGCCGGCGCGTAATCGTCAATTACGCGTCAGTACCGAGGGCTGTAGTGTCGCACTCGAAATCCAGGCGCATCTGGACACAACCACGGTACGTTGTATTGCCCTGAATGCTACCCGCCGCCTGCAACGAGGCATGGCTGTACAGGACACGGGTAAACCGTTGCAGATGCCGGTGGGTGAAGCACTACTGGGACGCATGCTCAATGTATTTGGCGAAGCTATCGACGATGGTAAAGAAGCAATCGAAACTCAAGAATATTGGCCGATACATCGCCCGTTGCTTCCCCTAGCTGATCGGGTCTCGAGTACCGATATCTTTGAAACGGGTATTAAAGCTATCGATCTGCTGGCTCCGCTTGAGCGTGGTGGAAAATCGGGTATGTTTGGTGGCGCGGGCGTGGGGAAAACTGTATTGATCAACGAGCTCATTAACAATATAGCCGCACAATACGAAGGTATCAGCCTGTTCTGCGGTATCGGTGAGCGCATGCGTGAAGCCGAAGAGATGTATCGCGCCATGAAAGAATCAGGGGTTTTGGAAAAAGCAATATTGATCTATGGTCAAATGAACGAACCGCCTGGAGCGCGTTTTCGCGTCGGGCATGCGGCATTGACCGTGGCTGAATATTTCCGTGATGTGGTAAAACGTGACGTACTGTTACTCATCGACAACGTGTTCCGTTTCGTGCAGTCCGGCACAGAGGTTTCAGGCTTGATGGGGCGCATTCCTTCTCAAGTAGGTTATCAGCCCACATTGGCGACCGAACTGGCACAGTTACAGGAGCGTATCTGTAGTTCACAAAGCGGCAGCATCACTTCGGTACAGGCGGTTTACGTGCCTGCTGATGATCTGACCGATCCTTCTGCCACGCATATTTTTGCTCATTTATCTGCCTCCATAGTGCTCTCCCGTAAGCGGGCCAGCCAGGGCTTCTATCCAGCGATTAATCCTCTACAGACCGATTCCAAAATGCTTACTCCCACTGTGGTGGGCAAACGGCATTATCATGCGGCCCAGGCGGTGCGTGCTACCCTTGCCGAGTATGAAGAACTCAAGGATATTATCTCTATGCTGGGTATTGAAGAACTTTCTCGTAAAGATCGCACTACGGTCAGTAAGGCACGTCAGCTGGAGCGGTTTCTGACTCAGCCGTTTTTTACCACTGAACAATTCACCGGTCAGTTGGGTAAGCGGGTACCTTTGGGGCAAACCATCGATGGTTGTGAACGTATTCTGGCGGGCGAATTCGCAGAAATAGGTGAAAAAGCTTTTTACATGATTGGTTCGATCAATGAGCTAAACAGCAAAGGATAACAATGGATGAGAGCGAAATAGATCAGGTAAAGGGTATGCGTCTGCAGGTATTACTGCCGACCGAAGTACTGGTGGACGAAGAAGTGGCCAAGGTGATCGCCAAAGCGGAGAATGGTTTCTTTTGTTTACTGCCAAGGCACATTGATTTCGTTGCAGCATTGGTGCCGGGCATTTTGAGTTTTTGTGTCTTAAACGGAGAAGAGCGTTTTGCTGCTGTGGATGAAGGCATCCTAGTAAAGTGCGGCAGGGATGTGTCCATATCTACGCTGAACGGTGTACAAAGCACCGATCTGGATCATTTACAAACATTGATCGAAGAACGGTTCCTGGAGCTAGACGAGCATGAACGTAAGGCACGTACGGCGCTGGCACGCCTCGAAGCGGGGACCTTGCGTGGCTTTAAGGAACTGCAGGAAAAAACTTATGGGCACTTTTAAGAACTCAAAATTCGCCCAAACACAAGGCGTGGGAAAGTTCTGCAACGCAGCATACGACTGATAATAGGTAGGTAAGTGAGAAGTTTTTTGTAGCACAATAGTTGTGATGATATCTGGAATTTGAGAGGTGTCCTAATGGATAAAATGCCGAATGAACACAAAAACAGACGACCTGATAAGTTTGGTGAGCAGGTGGGCGAGCAAGCCGAACGAAAATTGCGCGCTCGCCAACAAAACAGGCGTTCGGCTTGGTTTGGACTTGGCATGTTCGGGCTAGTTGGTTGGTCCGTGACGATACCCACCATTATTGGTATCTTCATAGGTATCTGGCTTGATCGCAGTTGGCCGAGTGATGTTTCCTGGACTTTAAATTTTCTTATTATCGGTATAGTACTCGGTTGCCTCAACGCTTGGTATTGGATCAAGCAGGAGAGCAACTATGACTGATTTATCATCTTGGCTTTTAATCTTCGTTACAGGCGTCTTGCTTGGCCTGTTTTTTTTTGGGGGACTATGGGCGACGGTCAATCATCTGCGTCAAGCACGTTATCCGGCTGTTTGGATGTTGGGTAGCTTAGTGTTGCGTTTTGGTCTTGTCCTTATCGTCTTCTATTTATTCGCCCAGAACGGGAACTGGCAACACCTGCTCGTTGCAGCAATTGGCTTCGCATTGTCGCGTTTATTCGTTGTTTACCGTACACAACTTAGCCAAAGCAATAAGGAGTTAGATATATGACCATTAGCCCTGATGACGTTATCTTCTGGCAATGGGGCAAATTGTCTTTCAACGCTACCATTCTTTTCACGTGGCTGGTGATGGCATTGCTGACGCTGATCTCGTGGCTGGTAACACGGCGCTTGTCCGCCAGTACAGAGATTTCAAACTGGCAAAATTTACTAGAAGTGATTGTTACAGGAATACGTGATCAAATTCAGGAAGTGAGTCACCAGCAGCCAGGCAGATATCTATCTTTTGTGGGCACCTTGTTTTTATTCATCGCCATGGCTAATTTGCTTAATGTAGTACCCGGTTATATGGCGCCAACAGGCTCACTTTCTACCACTACGGCGTTGGCTATTTGCGTTTTTGTAGCGGTACCGCTTTACGGTATCGTTTACGAAGGAGCGCTGACTTACCTCAGGCATTACGTTAAGCCCACAGTACTTATGTTGCCCTTTAATATTATTGGTGAAATTTCTCGTACTATCGCTTTGGCGGTGCGTCTGTACGGTAATATCATGAGCGGTACTGTAATCGTTGCTATTCTGTTGAGTCTGACGCCGTACTTTTTTCCGGTCATCATGCAACTGCTTGGCCTGCTGACCGGATTAATCCAAGCCTACATATTTGCTATCTTGGCTATGGTTTACATAGCTTCAGCGGCATCGGCATCCACACATTCAGGTGGAAAAGATATGAAAAACGCACACAAATCTAAAACAATTAATTGATAAGGAGCGCTCCATGGACAATATCTCTCTCATTGGCATGATATCCATTGTTACGGCAGGTCTAACCATTGCTATTGGTTCAATTGGTCCGGCATTTGGTGAGGCACGTGCGGTGGCACAGGCATTAAGTGCCATCGCTCAACAACCTGATGAATCCGCCACCATCACGCGAACTCTGTTCGTGGGGCTGGCTATGATCGAGTCCACAGCAATCTATTGTTTCGTAGTAGCCATGATTCTGATTTTCGCCAATCCCTTTTGGGACCATGTCATTACTTCGGCGGGAGGCTGATACATGAGCATTGATTGGATCACGGTCTCGGCGCAGATTGTCAACTTTCTGATCCTGGTCTGGCTGTTAAAACATTTTTTGTACCAGCCCGTCATGCGTGCCATGGAGAGTCGTGAGCAGCGCATCGCCGAGCAGCTGAATAAGGCACAAACGCGCGAACAGGAGGCTGACGAAAAAGCGCAGCATTATCAGAAAAAGACTACAGAGCTGCAGTGCAAGTACGATGAAGTATTAGCTGAAGCTGGGCAGAAAGCGGAACAGCATAAACGGCAGTTGTTCGATGAGGCTCGTGCAGAGGTTGCTGAAACCCGTGCGCATTGGCAGCGACAGGCACAGCAGGAGAAAGAAGAATTTTTTGGCAACCTACGCCATCGGACATCAGATGTCATTCAGGTCATCGCGCGCAAGGCTTTAACCGATCTGGCGGAAATTAATCTTGAGGAACAGATTATTCAGTCGTTTATCCATCGACTGAAATCGCTAGACAAGGAGTCTCATAAAACACTATTGGATACATCCGAGCCGGTTCGTATCGCCAGCGCATTCGAGCTGAATTCAGCTATGCGTGGCCGGCTTACTCGTGCAGTCCACGAACACCTCGTTGATGGCATCGACGTGGAATATACCAAGTCGCCGGAGTTGTTATGCGGCATTGAACTTGCTGCTGGTGATGGGAGGCTGAGTTGGAACCTGGCGAACTACCTCGGGGAACTCAGCGAGCGTGTCGAGGAAGCGTTCGCCTCAGCCATTCCAACTGAAAAGGTAAAGGAGTAGACCCTTGTTACAGCAACTATTGAATGACACTATAACCACGCTAAATAGAGTGGTCGACCGGCGTGTGTTTAAGTTGCGCGCCACGGAGACCGGTACCGTGTTATATGTGGGTGGCGGCATTGCGCGCATCAATGGGCTACCTAGTATCACGTCAGAGGAGTTGGTTCGCTTTCCGGACAGTGTGCTGGGAGTTGCCATCAATCTGGAACCCAATGAAGTCGGCGTCATATTACTGGGTGACAGTGACAAGCTCATTGCTGGCGTCGAGGTTAGTGCTACTGGACGTGAAGCAGATACGCCGGTTGGTGAAGGATTGTTGGGTCGAGTGATTGATGCGACAGGGAACGTGCTCGATAACGATAAACCATTGCGCTACAATGAACGGCGCTCCGTGGAGCAACCAGCTCCGGCGATCCTTGATCGCGCCCCAGTTACCGTGCCGCTTGAAACTGGAATTAAAACAATAGATGCGCTAATTCCCATCGGTCGCGGACAACGTGAGCTCATTGTCGGTGACCGGCAAACTGGCAAAACATCGGTGGCTGTTGATACCATCATCAATCAGCGTGACAAAGGCGTGGTTTGTATTTACTGTGCAATCGGTCAACGCGGCACGGCCGTAGCTCGTGTGATAGATACTTTGCACAAACATGATGCGCTGGCTAACACCATTGTGGTGGTGGCCTCGGATGAAGATCCGCCGGGATTACGTTACATCACCCCTTATGCCGCCACTACCATGGCCGAGTATTTCATGGAGAAGGGTCAGGATACGCTAATTGTATATGATGATCTGACCCGCCATGCTCGCGCTTACCGTGAATTGTCTTTGCTGTTGCGTCGTCCGCCGGGCCGGGAAGCCTATCCGGGTGATATTTTCTATATTCACTCCCGCATGCTGGAACGGGCCACCTGTCGGCGCAGTAAATGTGGTGGTGGCTCCCTAACGGCACTGCCCATCATTGAGACTCAGGCACAGGATATTTCAGCCTATATTCCCACCAATCTAATTTCTATCACCGATGGTCAGATTTATCTTTCCCCGACACTGTTTCACAAAGGATTGTTGCCAGCGATCGATGTGGGCAAGTCGGTTTCCCGGGTGGGTGGTAAAACCCAGTATCCGGCGTTTCGCAGCGTAGCTGGAGATTTGAGGTTGTCCTACTCTCAGTTCGAAGAGCTGGAAAGTTTCGCCCGTTTTGCTACCCGTCTTGATGAAGAGACTCGGGCCACCATTGAGCATGGTCAGCGCGTGCGTGAGGTTTTGAAACAGGCCGAACATCATCCTTTGCGCGCCAGCCAGCAAATGGCTGTATTAAAGGCAGTTAATGCTGGGTTGTTCGATGACCTTGAGCTGGACAAGGTTGGTGATGCTGAAGCATTGATACAACAACGCGTACTTAATGATTTACCTGAACTCTGCGAACGTATGGAAGCCGGTAAAGTACTGGATGATTCGGAATGGCAGCAAGTTCTTAACGTGGCCAGTAGCACGGTATCCACGATTAAGGGCCAATCGAAGGAGTAAAGCCGATGGAATCTCTCGAACAGCTGCATAAACAACTGGATAGTCTTGGAGAGCTGCGCACCATTGTCAAAACCATGAAGGCGCTGTCGGCGACAAGTATCCGACAATACGAGCAAGCTGTCACGGCACTTGCCGGCTATTATCAAACCGTAGAACGGGGTTTGCACGTGGTGTTAAAGGACATACAGCAACCGTCTGTCCCGGCTCAACATACTCATGAACCATTGCGTCTTGCTGCCGTTGTATTTGGTTCAGATCATGGCTTGTGCGGCCGATTTAACGAAGATATTGCCTCTTATGCATTGAATCGCATGGACTTGACAGTAGCGGATCTGAAGAGTCGTTTGTTGCTCGCCGTAGGAGCACGGGTGGCGGCCAGTCTGGAACACGAAGGCCAGGCGATTGAGGAGGACTTTCTGGTCCCCGGTTCTGCCGACCAGATCACAGTCACGGTGCAGAAGATTTTATTCAAGATTGATGAATGGCGCGAACAAGCCAGCGTGCATTATGTGTTTCTATTCTATAACCGCCACTCTGGGGGCAAGGGTTATCATCCAACTGGTTTTAAATTGTTGCCCATCAACCTGCGACGCTTTCACCGCGTAGAAGAGCAGATCTGGCCCTCACGCAGCCTGCCAACTTTCAGTATGGACCGCGAGCAGCTGCTCACCCGGTTGCTGCGCCAGTATCTTTTTATTTCTATTTTCCGAGCGTGTGCCGAGTCCCAAGCGAGCGAACATGCCAGCCGGCTGTCGGCCATGCAATCGGCACAACGCAATCTCGATGAACGGTTGGAAGAAGTGACAATGGTCTTCCATCGTGCCCGTCAGAACGCGATTACTTCTGAGTTATTGGATGTGGTCGCGGGCTTTGAGGCAATTACAGGAGGCACTAAATCTTGGTGAGCCATCGTCTCTGACGGTGAAAAATGACAAGGCTATGCTGTAGCGCCGTACAGAAGTGAAAATGCCTTCCTTTGAACCTAAAATTATTGGCATATTTTTATGAGGTTAATTATTGCTACAGAGGGCAACTGAGGATTTAAGGTTGAACCCGCAAGCGAAGCTTTAGGTACGAACTTTCTTTTTGCAAAAACACCTCTAAATCAATAGATGTATGGATTTTAAGTAGAGTCCACTCAAAAACAATAACTCATTGATTGTGAGTAATTATTTGTTGTTTTATGGTATAATAATGCAAGCAAAACAACGAGATAACTCAAAAAAGCTTGCACATGATCACATACAAAAGTCAAAAGCAACTCACCCT
>JAJFJH010000121.1 GCA_021774155.1 Nitrosomonas sp. | reverse complement strand
GATGGTCACGCTCGCAGGTCAATTCTGCTATTTCATGTTGAAAATCTGCTATCTCCCTATCCTCAACTGACGCATAATCGCCAGGTTGATACCAGTTACTCTGCCAGTGCCAGCTCTCCTCAATGACAAGGGCTTGATGTTTGGCGATTTTCCGGCTTGCATAGTCATAGTACCAAATCTTATTCGGTTGGACTGGCATGCCCCAATTGCCCTCACTGGTCAACACTAGCAGGGTTTTATCGCGATAGATTCTTAATGGTGAACCGGCGTTGCAGTAAAAATAAAGTCTTTGAGCTTTCCTTGTTTGCCGGTCTGCTTCCAGGCAGATAAAAGCCGCCGAGCCTTGAGCCTCAACTGCCTTCTGTTCACCGTGCAGCCAGAGAATGAATTCCCAGGCCAGCGCCTCACTATCATTAAAAGACAGTTTCTCCTTATCAAGACTGGTGTAAACCAGGCCTTGCTTTTGGTGTTTGGCGTGCAATTCATCACTGTTGACAATAGTGCCATTGTGCATGAAATAGTACTCTCTGCCGTTCCGCTCAACGACAAAGGGATGCGTAGTCTGCAACGTATTCTCGGTACTTGTCGGCAGCCGGTGGTGTAAAATAATTTCGTCATAGGTGTAAGCATTGAGAAAACTCAGAAAACCGGCTTCTGTGGTAGCCCGGTAGGTATCAAGGCGGTTTATGTTGAGACCAACAAAGCCATAGCCTTGCTGGCCACGCTCCTTCTGGTTGAAGTAGAGAAACTTGACGAGATGGTTGACCGGCTTGTCATCTATTAAGTTTTTCACGGTTATAATGCCACACATAGGTTTAAGTTTAATACTGCTTAATAATGCTAAAAAGTTCTGGCGACATCAGGCATGGGTGCAGCTTGGCAATGTCAGCCAGAATTCGGCGTGACCGGGCGTCAACCAGATAAAACAACTCCTGGAACAGCCGTCTGCGGCCTTGCCTGGTACCGTATACAACGGTCAGCGCCCTATAGCAATTCTGCCCATGCTTTTTGAGCAATCTGTCTGAAGTTTGGTCGTCGACACCTTCGTGTAGACCAATGGCTTTTTGCGGGTCAGCCGTGTAATACTTGAGGGTTTTGACAATCAACGCCAGATACTTAAGAATGTGTTCAGGTTCGTTATAGCAGGTGTCAAATAACCGGTATTCCAGGCAGGTGTCATTGTGCGTAAAGACAGCCGAGTACTTGTCCCGGGCAGAAATCCGCATGTCCCGGAAACCAAAACCGCGGGTATGTTCGCCCTCACTACCCAGATAAACCAAACCGAGAAGGAGTTTTGAGACCTGTGTTTTATAACGGGCAAGTTTGGCCTGATTGAGCTTTCTTGTCCGGGGATACCTATACCCCTCAAGCAGAGTGATGTGCAGTCCGGCGTTTTCCGTCATGCAAGAGCCAAACTCCAGGCAAGTCTGCTTGAAAACCTGGACTATTTTCGGCAGTTCGTCCAGGTAATCCACTCGCAAGGTAAACGTACATTCTGTATCAACACTGCTGTCATGGTATATTTTGAGGAATCTGAAATGTTGGTCTATTTCATTCAGGCCTTCGCGAAATCGGGTCGCGAAATCGTCGCAGTATTCGTTCCAGTCCGACTCGCTGTACCCCCCGGAGCACTCCGGGCAATCAAAATAGCCACGGCTGGAACAAGACAAGCATTCGGCCTCGGGCCTCTCGTCATCCTCTCCTGTACCCTCACAGTCTGCACAGTCATCTCGTCCTTGGTTGCAGTACTCGCATGACCCGCCATAGTCCACAGGCTCAACCTGCGCTTCCAATTCGACCTTTAAATATTTGAAGCCTGAATGTAAAAAGGCTTGTTGCAGTTCTTGAGTGTTCATAGACACTCCGGTTGAGCTAACCTTGCCTTTGTTTTCTCTTTGAGTTAAAATGACAGGAAGGGGCAAAGGCTATCTCTGATTGATAAAGTTTGTCGACTTTGTTGAGAGCATTTGCTCCTTTTTTGTTACTGGAGCAAATTATTTTATAAGTGGTTAACTGCGGATAATTACCTATAGACCCGACCTTTGTCCCTCTGTGGTCTAAGGCGTCTGAGGGCCGAAACATTGTTTTCCTTCTCTATTTTTGCCCTCATAATTTGGCCAGAGCAAAGAGAATACGGGGGGTCAAGGGAGCGTTCCTTGATAAATCTAAATAATCGCGGACTTGATGCCTCGTATTCTTTGTGCTATTGTCTTTTTTCAAGAGGGCAAAAATAAGGAAGGGAAATTGTAATAATAGTTTTCAATCCTCTTGCTCTAAACAAAAGCCTGTTCGTTTGCCTGCTTAACTTGTGATGGGCCGCGACTCAATTGGCCTTACTGGTTGTGGTACAATCTTCATTTCACGAAGGAGATGGAAAGATAACCAGATAATCTTTACCCATCTGGCTGACGAGAAGTCGTCGGTGGGGTGCGTCAGCTCCTCACCGGCGGCTTCTTTTTTTGTGCTGGTAACAGCCGTAACATAGCGGCAGAAACTTGAATTCTGCGAGGCCTTTCAGAACAAGCGTACTGATAGTAGTAATTTTTGCCCACTACTGCTCAAACATGCCGTTACGGAAACCTCTCTGCGATAATCTGCCTAAAAGGTAAACTGTTGATGCTGAAATAATATAACTGCCAACCAGCTGTAATGCTACGATTGGTCGTTTTTTTCTAAATACCTCATCACAAAAATACTGACTCTCTCACATTCCTGAGATGAGAGAGTTCTGTTCTGTGAAAAGAGTCAGCGCTGGAAAGAATAGAGCTTTACGACCTATTTGGCAGATGTTGCATCACTTCTTTCAAGTTTAATCGTTCCAACGTCTGTGGTTGATGCGGCCGAGCCCACGCCTGCAAAACCTTGAATAGGATACTTGCCCGCAGATTGTCGATATCCGCTATGTGTTATTTCGACCGTGACCAGCCCTCCTGATGAACCCCCCGATGCCACACCACCGGTTTTGCCGACCGTAAGGTTTTGGAATTCGAAATAACCGAGATTATCGGTCTGGGCGGTGACAGGCTTATTAGAGTTTGGAGGAGTCACCGTCACAATAACTCCCGCGACTGGTTTGTCATCAGCCGCATCAATGACTCTGCCGACCACATTCACTTTGGTCTCAAAGCCCGATACCATGCCCTTGACAGCACAACCCCCGAGAAGGATACAAGTTGCCATGATTGAAAGGAAACAAAAATCGCGATTACTTAAATGCCCGGACTGGATTCTCATTTTAAACTCCTCATAAGCTAAATGAACGAAATGACTAAACCAATTTTTGAGCGTCTTCCAGCACTGAATGAGAACTTTTCTTGAGAGGCAGGATAATTGTTTGACAAAATTGGGAGTCTACCGTCAGAAAAAGTGATTTAACTTGGCAGCTATCTTTTTTCCTGTGTCCATCACTGCCTTTTGAATCAGGACCTCTGCCGGTTCCAGTGAACGTTCTCCCGTGGTGTCATAGTCACGTACATTGGGTTCCAGTGCCTCCTCGTCGCCGGTATAAGTAACCCATTGGGCCCGGGTCTCATGGGAAGATTTAACCGATTGCGCGCTGGCAATCCTACCCGTATTCACCTCCACAATCTGATAGCTAGCCCGCAAAGTCACGGTACCCAAGCGAGTGTGCTTGGTCCAACGTGCACGTTTAATACT
>JAJFJH010000013.1 GCA_021774155.1 Nitrosomonas sp. | reverse complement strand
GCCGCCCGAAATCGTACCATCCACAAATAACTCATCAACTCGCTGTGCTGTCAGTCCCGTCAACAAATTACCTTCCTTATCGAGAACACCTGGAATATTGGATAATAAAATGAGTTTCTCAGCCTGCAGGATTTCAGCCAGTTTACCCGCCACTAAGTCGGCGTTGATATTGTAGGACTCACCGTCTTCTCCGACACCAATCGGCGCAATGACTGGTATAAAGTTTTTCGTATCAAGCAACGCAATTAAAGATGGGTCGATACTTTCGATCTCTCCTACTTGACCAATATTAAGCCACTCACCCGCTTTCTGGTTATCAGCCATTAACAGTTTTTTAGCGCGAATAAAAGCGCCATCTTTCCCCGTCAAGCCGACAGCTTGACCGCCCTGGCTATTTATCAGACTCACGATATTTTTATTGACCAGTCCGCCCAATACCATTTCAACTACATCCATCGTTTCAGCATCCGTCACCCGCATACCTTGGATGAATTCACCTTGCTTTCCAACACGTTTTAACATGTCATCAATTTGCGGGCCACCGCCATGGACGATGACGGGATTCATGCCCACCAGCTTTAACAACACGACATCACGGGCAAATCCCTTCTTTAGATTTTCTTCGATCATGGCATTGCCGCCGTATTTAATAACAATAGTTTTACCATGAAAACGACGAATATACGGTAACGCCTCAGCCAATATCTTGGCTTTGTCTTTTGCTGCAGATAACGGAAGCATATTTATAGGTTAATTAGTTTCGTGATTTATTAGGCTTTATTTTTATAAACTACACTGCAATTTTCAAGAAATTGTCTTCTTGTACCAACGCTTGTAAATTTAACACATGCCAAACTCTACCTTCTTTATCTTGGCATTTACCAGCTAAACCTAATAATGCAGGCGTTGATTCTTCAGTATTTTCCATCGGCTCGAAGTCTGACAAACTTCGGATGCCCAGCAGATTACTCACAAGCAATCCGCTGTTCACGCTATATCGAGACGAAGACAAAAAAATACGTGTTTTCTGAGTAATTTGAGTCGGTGGGCCGCCAAGGTATAGCGATAAATCTGTAATGCCGTAGAGATTCCCACGTACATTCGCCATACCTAAGAACCATGGTTGCGTCAACGCCACAGTGGCTAACTTAGGCATAGGTAACACTTCGTTCACCTCAGTCATATGCACCAACCAACGTGCTTCGCCAATAGCCATACCCAACACGGAGGTGGAAGCCTCCTCGGTGGCATTGTTTATCTGTTCAGTTAGTGCTAATTGATAGTCCTTCATAGGTATTATCAAGCTGCAATTAATTTAACCGCGAAATTTTTCGTAACAACTCTTCGGCAACAACAGGCTTAGTGACATAATCTTTAGCACCTTGGCGCAAGCCCCATATTTTATCCGTCGGTTGGCGTTTAGTAGAACATATGATAACCGGAATATGCATGGTTGCTTTATCTTTCACTATTATACGTGTTGCTTCAAAACCATTTAACCCAAGCATAACAACATCCATCAAGACCAAATCAAGTTCACCTTCTTTGGACATTGCAACTCCATCTTCACCACTATTTGCAAACCCTACCTGATAGCCACTTCGCGTTAAAATACCGGAAAGCAAGTGTCTATCTATCGGTGAATCGTCGACGATTAGAATCTTCTTAATAGTCATAATTACATATTTTTTATAAAATATAATCTTAAAAGAACTGTACTCGCTGTCCCGTTTTATCGAAACAAACATTAAGCGATTAATTATCGTCTATCTTTTATTAAGCAGTATTCGACATGGCTATATTTTACTGTATTATCAAACCCAGAATCGACAAACTCTTAGGACTGAACGTAATGAAAAATTTGTTCTTAAATAGCTTACTGCTTATTTTACTTTTACCTGCTTTAGTCAGTTGCATACCTCTTTTTGCTGTTGGCGTTGGTGCAGGCGCTGGAACAGGTGCTGTGATGTCGGACGACAGACGCACCAGTGGTATGTTTGTAGAAGACGAGGTCATCGAACTCAAAAGCGTCCGACGCATTAAGGAACAGTATAAAGACACTGTTCACATCAACGTCACGAGTTACAATCGCAACGTTTTGTTAACCGGTGAAGCACCTCAAGACGAGACAAAACAACAAATCGAAACGCTCATCATGAGTGTCGATAACGTACGAAATATCGTCAACGATATTAAAGTCTCAGAAAATAGTTCACTTGCTTCTCGTAGCAAAGATTCGCTAATTACATCCAATGTTAAAGCGCGTTTTTTACATTCAGGGCAATTCAGATTCAATCATATTAAGGTCATAACAGAAAAAGGCATTATATATTTACTTGGCATGGTAAAACGTGACGAGGCAGAAAATGCCGCTGATATTGCCAGCACTGCATCAGGTGTTTTAAAAGTAATAAAGGTATTTGAATATCTGGACTAATATGGGCGCACCTACTTTGTTTATCGCACTAAGTATTCATGTTACCCGCTGATTTCCTTGGTACACTCAGTACATTACTTCCTTCTGAGTGTCTACTAACTGACTCTGTCGAATGCTATGCCTATGCCTATGATAATAGTCGAAAAATTTTCCCACCCGATGCTGTCGTTTTTCCGCGAACAGCTAGTGAAATTCAATCTATCGTTAAACTCTGTAACCGGTTTAAGGTTCCACTAACACCGCGTGGCAGAGGAACTGGGACAGCTGGCGGCTGTTTAGCTGAGCAGGGTGGCGTTTGTCTTTCTCTTGAACGGATGCTAGCGATTATTACGGTTGACCCCGCTAACCGCGTCATCGTCGCAGAACCCGGCGTACTAAATCAAAGTATTCAGACTGCAGCTCAACCGCATGGTTTTTTCTGGCCACCTGACCCGTCAAGCGCTGCGTACTCTAGTATTGGGGGAAATATCGCTACCAGCGCTGGAGGACCTCATGCAGTCAAGTATGGCACGACCCGTGAACACGTACTTGGGTTAAAGGCGATAACTGGTTCTGGCGATATCATTAAAACAGGCTGTTATACAACAAAAGGCGTAGTGGGTTATGACTTAACGCGGCTTTTAATCGGCTCGGAAGGAACTTTGGCCGTGGTCACAGAAGCCACGCTTAAACTTACTGCGCTTCCTCAAGCAGTTGGCGGTATCACCGCACATTTTAATGATACAGCTTCTTGTGCAGCAGCAGTCGTTTCGATTATGGCACTGCCGCAATTACCCAGCGCATTAGAATTCCTTGATAGTCAATCCCTCAATTTGATTCGTGGTCAATACCCTGACATGTTGCCATCGAATTCTAACGCCATGTTGATGATTGAAGTGGACGGCTCAACTCGAGACATCGAGGCATCGATCACTAGCATTCTCTCTGCTTGTCAGCATGATGGCCTATTACTTGCTAAAAAGACACAAGATGCAGCGAGTTTGTGGAAAGCTCGTAAAGCGTTATCACCTCTTTTACGTGAAATAGCGCCGAAGAAAATAAATGAAGACATCGTTGTCCCTGTAGATTGCTTGCCAGAATTACTTGAAAAGCTTGAACAATTAAGCCATAAATATCAATTAGCAAATGTAAACTTTGGTCATGCAGGCAATGGTAATATTCACGTCAATCTTTTGATCAACCCCGATATTGAAGGCGAAGTTCAACTTGCAGAAAAATGCTTAGACGAGATCTTTGATTTAGTGATCAAACTTAACGGAACACTGTCTGGCGAGCACGGCATTGGTCGTGAGAAGCGCGCATTTATCACTAAAGAGATTGATGATATTACACTTGATTTGATGAAGCGCATTAAAACAGTCTTTGATCCCAATAACATTCTAAATCCTGGAAAATTATTCCCGTAGTTTCACTTCATTATTGGGATCAAGACTCGTTTAAGAGTGCTTCGATATCATGCAGAAAAACATCTTTGCTACTACCATAACTTACATAAAGTCGGATGTTACCTTTAGTATCGAAAAGGTATGTGCCTGTTGAGTGATCTACGCTTAGTGCACTGGTATCTTGGGTTTGGACTTTGCTATAGACTTTAAAATCTTCAGTGACACCATCAATCGCAGCTTGATCACCCGTTAACCCTATAAATCTGGCATCAAAGAATGATAAATATTGTTTTAATTTTCCTGGTGTATCTTGTACGGGGTCTAATGTAACAAACAATACTTGAACGCGACTTGCATCATCACCAAGTGCTTGCAGTGTTTCAGCTAAGATACCCATGGTAGCTGGACACATATCAGGACACTGGGTATAACCAAAAAAAATCACCACGACACTGTCTTTAAAATCAGACAGTGTCCGTTTCTCGGCTGTATGATCTAACAACTGGAAATCTTGGCCAAAGCTAGCGCCAGAAATATCCGTCGACAGAAAATTTTGTTTATTATCACTTCCACATGCAAACAAAAGAACTGTCAACAGAACGATAACTAGCGCTTTCAAACTCAGCCCTACTTAAATCTAAAAATAGAAATAATGATCAACAAGTAATGCGACAAATAACAACGCCAAATAAAGAATCGAATATTTGAATGCATCCTTGGCTAATTGATCACTATAATTGCGATAAATTTGAATTGCATAATACAAAAATATACCGTCTAAAATCAGTACACTAACAAGATAAATCAATCCGCTCATCTGTGTAACATACGGTAAGAGTGTGACAATTGTCAGAATGACGGTATATAACAGAACATGTAGTTTTGTAAACTGATCACCATGCGTGACTGGAAGCATAGGCATACCAATCTTGGCGTATTCATTTTTACGATAGAGTGCTAATGCCCAGAAATGTGGTGGGGTCCACGCAAATATAATTAAAAATAACAATAATGCATCCGCAGTCACTTCCCCCGTAACAGCTGCCCAACCTAACACCGGCGGCATAGCACCTGACGCGCCACCGATGACAATATTCTGCGGCGTTAGTGGCTTAAGAATCAACGTATAGATAATGGCATAACCAACAAAGGTACCCATCGTTAACCACATAGTTAATGGATTAACCCATGCGTAGAGCATGTACAAACCAGACCCGCCGACAATAGTTAAGAAGAAAAGTGTTTCGCCTGTACTCACTTTTCCTTGTGGTAAGGGTCTACCCTGCGTTCTTGCCATAATGCCATCATATTCTTGTTCAACCAAACAATTTAGTGCTGCAGCTGCACCAGCGACCAAAGCGATGCCCAACGTACCAAAAAATAAAGCATTCAATGGAACCGCGCCAGGTACAGCCAGAAACATTCCTATAAAGGCTGTAAACACAATTAATGATACAACGCGTGGTTTGGTTAATCTATAAAACTGTTGCACACGTGATGCAGTATTTTGCCACGTCATACTATTATCCATTTGACCTATCTCCTAACGTATTACCAGGTGGAAACCTGTTTATTTTTCAATTACTAAGTTAATTTTTAATAAGCGAGCTGATATCACTGGTTAATGTTCTAGCTGCGATACGTGCAAAAGCCGCTTCAAATCGTCTACCATTTCTGATGGATCGGCATTTTCAGGAAATCGCATCATTACATTACCAATAGGATCGACCAAATATATGTAAAGCCTTTGGGATTCCGTTGGTTTCAACGACTCTAAAAAATCACTATCCTTTGCATTTACAAAGATCGTTCCTTCATACTTTTCTAAAAGACTAGAATCTATTGTGACATTATCATCGATTAGCCATAACCTCTTAACTCGATGCATTTCTTTATTCTGCACCAGTCTTACTTGACGCATTTTGTAGAGTTTCTGATCACAATATTCATTACAATCTCCAGAGTCAACCATTAACATCGTCCATTTCCCGTGTATATCACGAGACCTGAAAATCGTATTATCCACTTGATTTACCGCATTACCTTCAAAGTCCTCCATCTCAATTAATTCACCATAATTAATAGTGCCTGGTCGATAATCTGAATAGTGAAGTGCATATGATATGACGACGGGTGCAAGTAACAATGCCATTAACGCTAACAATTTTTGTTTATGTGCTCTCTTAATTTTTTGTTCGGTTTCGTTTAACATTCAACACCATAAATATGATTACTGTTAACACAGCGAAGGAATACCACTGAAACGCATAACCTAAATTCTTTGATGAGCCAGTATCAAGTCGTACCCATTCTCTTATAAGGCCGTCTTCTAACACGTCTTCCTGCTGTATCATGATAGGCTGTATGTTCAATCCTGTTTGTTCCTGATAGAGGTCTATATACAGGACGCTCCATACAGAACCCGTTACAACTTGATCGGACAGTACCAATGCACGTTGTGTTGGTGGTATTACGGTACCCGTAACTTTAATCTCACCTTTTACTTCAGGTATTGACGGCAAAATATCACGATTCGTTCCAGTCGCAATCCACCCTCTATTTACAAGGACATGCATATCACTATTGGCAATTCTAACAGGTGAAACAATATGATAACCCGCAACACCATTATGCGTTTTGTTATCTAAATAAATAGTTTGACCTGCCACGTATTCGCCAACCACTTCAACTTCGCGATATAAAAGATCGTCTAGTTTAACTGGTGAAGCTGGTAAATTAAGCGTTGGCTGTTTAGCCAATTCTTCTAATTGTTGTTGTCTTGCATCTTTTTCATCTGCGCGAGAAAGTTGCCAATTACCTAACTGTATAAATACCACGACAAATATCGTTGACACAATAATTGCCCAAATTTTAGGTTTAAAATTATAACTAAGTATTTTCATTTATTAAGATACAGCTTCTTATAACTATGGGAGACTGCGTAACCAAATATAAGATGACCGAAACGTAGTTATGCATTCAATCGGAAAATATTGTTATTATCAACTTAGCAAAATTTTTAGACTTAGCTGTTTTGTTTATTTTTCAAAACATTCCGTTTAAAACAATTCCAGCTTTCTCCGATTAGAAATTTACTTATATAACTATTCGTCAAAAGCTGGAATTCGCTGCCTATGTGTGCAAGGCAAGTTTGTGTTTACGTTACATCAGATAAACAAATACAAACAAGCCTAACCAAACTACGTCAACAAAGTGCCAGTACCATGCAACACCTTCAAAGCCAAAATGCTTATCGGCTGTAAAGTGCCCAGCTTTTAAACGGAAGGTAATCACCGTGAGCATAATCGCACCGACACATACGTGAAATCCATGAAAGCCCGTCAACATAAAGAATGTTGAACCGTATGCACCCGATGTCATCTTAAGATTAAGATCTTCATATGCATGACCATACTCATAAATTTGGCAAGCGAGGAAGATTACGCCAAGCGCAACGGTTGCAATCATCCATGTTATTGTCTTTGCTCTATCACCGGCCCGTAAAGCATGGTGCGCGATAGTCAATGTCACGCCAGATGTCAACAATAACGCGGTGTTGATCGCTGGCAGTCCCCATGCACCCATTTCTGTAAAGTCATCTGCAATACCCGGTCCAGCTGTAGGCCATTCCGAAGTAGCAGCGTTAAATGCGGGCCACAACAAATCATGTTCTGCATCGGCAAGCCAAGGTAATGAGAATACTCTCATGTAGAAGAGCGCACCAAAGAAGGCACAAAAGAACATGACTTCTGTCAGAATAAACCAACCCATACCCCAGCGGAACGACGTATCTACTTGACCACTATATTTTCCAGCTTCACTTTCTTTTGATACGGCTCCAAACCAGCCGAACATCATGTATATGAGAATGGCAAAGCCGATTGCCAGCATACCATACCCAAGTTCCATTTTATTCATCGTTAGTGCCGCGCCGTATCCCAAAAAGAACAGTGCTATTGATCCTACGATTGGCCAACCTGATGGCGCTGGCACGTAGTAATGACCTGATTCTTGACTCATTATTATCCTCCTACCTTTATTTTATTCAATTTCTAACTTGTAACTATTCGAACTAGAAAAAAAACACTTAATACAAACAATGCGCCACCAATAAGTCCACCAATAATTACCTGAACAGGCTTTAACCTCGCAAAGTCAGCCTCGTGATCACTTTTTTTGCGTATTCCTGTAAATGCAGCAAATACTGCCTTCGCAACTTGAAGTGATGATGCCTTATCCTCTTTCTTTATCTCGTCGCTCAAGACTTAACCCCTATTTTTCATTGATAGCTTTAGTGCCACCGGGCAATTCAAAAAAAGTGTACGAAATGGTCACGGTATTAATATCAGCCGGTATGCCAGGTTCAATTACGAATTGAACTGGCATTTGCCTAACTTCATTTGGCTTAAGTACCTGCCGTGTAAAACAGAAACATTCAAATTTTCTTAAATATCTCTCTAATGATCGTGGACTGTAACTTGGTATTGCCTGACCATTAATTTCTCGGTCAGAGTTATTTGTAATTTCATACATCACATTAACTGGCTCGCCTGGGTGAATACGTACCGATGATTGCAGCGGTTTAAATTGCCAAGGTAATCCCCTTGTATTGGCATCCAACTCCACTGTTATCCATCGGCTTGTATCCACTTGTGTTTCTTGAACCAGTACATCCGGCTGTAGCAAGTTATTAATGCCAGTGACTTCACAAAATTTCTCATAAAATGGAACTAACGCATACCCGAAGGCAAACATTACGATGCTAAAGATAAATAGCTTCTTCAGCATCGTGAAGTTTATTTTAGAGACGTTCTTCACCACTGTTTTACAATAACCGTTAAATAAAGCGCTACAACTGTTATCAACAGAATAATAGCTGTTCTATATTTCTTACGCTTTCTTTCTGTATCTTGTGACATACTTTTTCCTTATCCGCCTACTTAATGACAGGTGGGGTTTCAAAACTATGGTAAGGCGCTGGCGACGGCAAATGCGTCCATTCCAACGTTGTTGCCCCATCCCATGGCTTATCTGGCGCTTTTTCTCCACTACGAATACAGCTAACTACAATGTAAACAAAGAGTAGCTGAGTCAAACCAAACCCGAATGCGCCTAAGCTTGAAACCTTATTAAAGTCAGCAAACTGTAATGCGTAATCAGGAATTCTACGTGGCATTCCTGCTAAGCCCAAGAAGTGCTGAACAAAGAAAGTCGCATTAAAGAAGAACATTGACAACCAGAAGTGCCATTTGCCTAATGTCTCGTTATACATATTGCCTGTCCACTTTGGCAACCAGTAGTATGCACCAGCAAACAGGGCAAACAATGCGCCAGACACTAAAACATAGTGGAAATGTGCAATCACGTAATAAGTATCTTGCACTTGAACATCAATCGGCACGATCGCGCAAATAACGCCACTAAATCCACCGATGACAAACAAGAATATAAAGCCAATTGAGAACAACATTGGTGTCTCAAATGACATCGAACCGCGCCACATCGTTGCCGTCCAGTTAAAGACTTTAACCCCTGTCGGCACCGCAATCAGCATGGTTGCGTACATGAAGAACAGCTGTCCAGTTACTGGCATACCTGCTGTAAACATGTGATGCGCCCAAACGAAGCAAGACAAAATTGCAATGGATGCCGTTGCGTAAACCATCGAGGAATAACCAAATAAAGGCTTACGCGCAAATGTTGGAATGATCTCAGAGACGATGCCGAAAGCAGGCAAAATCATAATATATACTTCTGGATGACCAAAGAACCAGAAAATATGCTGGAACAATACTGGATCACCACCACCTGCGGCATTAAAGAAGCTTGTTCCGAAGTGACGATCTGTCAATAGCATGGTTACAACACCAGCCAACACTGGCATTACTAACACCAATAAATAAGCGGTAATCAACCATGTCCAAACAAACAATGGCATTTTCATCAATGTCATGCCAGGCGCACGCATATTAAGAATGGTTGTAATGATGTTAATCGAACCCATAATTGACGAAGCACCCAATATATGGACTGCAAAAATCATCATATCGACACCCAATCCACCTTGGGTTGACAATGGAGGGTAGAATGTCCAACCACCAGCTGCTGCACCACCAGGCACGAAGAATGACACAACCAGTAGCGATGCTGCGACAGGCAATAACCAGAAACTCCAGTTATTCATACGAGCAAATGCCATATCTGGCGCACCAATCATCAACGGCACTTGCCAGTTAGCAAAACCAACAAATGCTGGCATAATTGCGCCAAATACCATGATCAAACCATGGAGCGTTGTAAATTGATTAAATAATTCTGGTTCTAAAATTTGAATACCTGGCTGATACAATTCAGCCCGAATACCCATCGCCAATGCTCCACCAATAAAAAACATCGTCAAACTAAACCATAAGTACATCGAACCGATGTCTTTGTGGTTAGTCGTTGTCACCCATCGCATCATGCCGGTAGGATGATGGTCATCATGCCCATGACCGTGACCGTGATCTTGTACTGCTGCCATATTTATCTCCTTAATACTTGCTTAATTTCTGAACTGGCTAATATCTGACGGTTGCACAATGTCACCCGTTTCATTACTCCAGGCATTACGCTCATAAGTAACAACAGCGGCAAGGTCAACATCTGATAAATGACCGAAAGGTGTCATTGCCGTTCCAGCTTTACCTTTCACGACGATATCAATGTGTTCACCAACCGGTCCATTTACTAATTCTGAACCATCTAAAGCAGCAAACGCACCGGGTATACCCTGTCCATTTGGTTGATGACAAGCTGCACAAACTGATGCATAAACCTGCTCGCCTTTAGCCATCAATTCATCCATGCCAAATTCTTTATCAGCATCTGCGACTGCCTGCTCCTCTGCTGCAACCAATTCACCTTGTTGATCAGACACCCACTGCGCATATGCATCAGCCTCTAGCACCTCAACAACAATAGGCATGTAACCATGATCCTTACCACACAGTTCTGCACAATTGCCGCGATATACACCAGGGTTGTCAGCGGTAAACCAAGAGTCACGAATAAAACCTGGAACTGCATCCTGTTTAACACCTAAAGCTGGCACCCACCATGCGTGAATAACATCGTTCGCGGTTAGAATTATACGAACTTTTTGACCAACAGGAACGACCAAACGATTATCAACTTCTAACAGATAATTTTCACCTTTTGGCTCTCTGTTTTCCATTTGCGCTTTTGGTGTAGATAATTTACTGAAAAAGCTAATGCCCTCACCCTCACCGCTCAGGTAATCGTATCCCCACATCCACTGATATCCTGTGGCCTTAATCGTAATAGCAGGCTCAGACGTGTCTTTCATTTTAATAATCGTCTTTGTCGCTGGCCATGCCATTGCAACTAGAATAATACAAGGAATCACAGTCCAAACAATTTCAACTGAAGTACTATGATGAAAATTTGCTGCTTTGTACCCTAGTGACTTCCGATGCTTTAGGATTGAATAAAACATCACACCAAACACACCTATAAATATCACGAGACAAATCCACATCAACCAAATATGCATATCGTATGTTTCTCTAGCAATAATACTTTGTGGCTCTGGTAAATTATACTTAGAACCAACAGCCATGCTTGAGTACAAAGCAAGAGCGGAAACCCCCGCCAGGCTTACTAACTTACTACTCATATAACCCCCCACATGATTACTAATTTTTACTAATTTCAGGCGCATATTCATTTTAAATATTAGTACCTAAATATTTCTTTTTTTTCAGCCAGGCCCAATCAGCTATACGCCAAAAATCTCGTTTTATGTCCTACAACAACCACACCACGATTGACGACAATTGTATTACGTTGGCCGAATTACCTTTATTTCTGACACTTAGATTTCATAGATGTAAAAGTCCCCCACACGCTATCAAATCGAATCGAAATTTTATCATGTCAAAACTAGTGAAACAAGGGAAAATATTGATTTTTATAGAGATATTACCCTTCTCACATAATGGGATTGTGAAATTTACAACCCAATCAAGGCTTAAATCTTCCTTTCTATAATCATGGTAATTTATTTATTTATTTTTATTAACCAAAATTCTTTTTAAATACTTCACACACCTTACAAAAAAACTTTTAAGTCAAATTTCCTCGCACGCTATCATCAACTTTACTTCAAATTTCTGTAAAACATAAAAAAAGAAGGTTGCCACTAACAACACCCCCTATTTCTTTTAGCTTCAACA
>JAJFJH010000120.1 GCA_021774155.1 Nitrosomonas sp. | reverse complement strand
ATACCAAAATAGCCATGCCAAAAAGAAAATCCAGCTAAAGTGGCAAGAATAATACTTAAGTAGGTGACATGATTGGGTCGCCAGCCATAATGAATACAACAATGTGTTGCCCAAAATGCCGGGAATGGCCAAAGCCACTTGGTGACCAGATCTGTGACGCCTTTGTATGACCCAGAGAAAAGTTCAGACTCTAAGGTGATGCGGTTTTCTCGTGTAATAGGCCATAAATAAGGTGGGTCTTTCTTCCTCAGGTGTCTTTGTGTACCCAAGGTTAAATCACCAACCTTTTTTTTCGGCAGGTCTGCGATTGTTCGTTTGCTGCTGCCTTCGCGTAATAAGTCTGGCAAGATGGCGGTGACATCATTACCTTTAGTGCGAATGGCGACAGGGTAGTCATTATGATTGTACAGCACCATGTTTTCCTGTGCGTCAATGAGTGCAGCGATAACGCGTGTGTCATATAAGTGGTTGGCGTATATGAGTAATGCAGGTGACTTGGTTGGGATTTTGTCTGGGTTGTCTACCAACTGAGCATTTTGAGAAGCGCTGATCATGCGTTTTAAACGTTCGCGACCGCTGATTCCCCATAAGTCTATTTCACTGTCTCCGATGATGTAGATATAAGTTACTGTTGACATAAGTTAAGTTGTCGTTTGGATTTTGTTTGAAGAGTTATGCTGCTTTACGTGCATACGCTTAACCACATGAGCAGTGCAGCTTACAATAGATGTTGTATTGTTACCACTGCAATGGGTTGTTTTCATTCTTTATACAACGCTTATTGATTTAAAAGACACGCCGTAACCATAAAGTTGCCAAAAAAATCACTGTTAATCCAGGGAAAAGCGCAACAAATGCGGGGTTAATACTCAATAGCAATCCAGCATTGGCAATAATTTGATCTAATAAATAAACCACAATACCAATGACGGTAGCGAACACGAGTTTGTTGCCCAACCCAGAGCGAATAGAACCAAAAATAAACGGAATTGCAAGTAATAACATAGCGATAGTCATGACGGCGCTGCCGGCTTTGCGCCATAATGCCAGCGCATAAGAATCAGCTTCTTGACCCGTTTCTCGGAGAAAGTCAACGTGGCGGAAAAGCTCAATGGGTGAAAGACTTTCTGGTGGTTTGGTTAGTATTGCAATATCCTCGGGATTTAAAAAAGAATCCCAACGTACTGAACTTGCTCTGGTAGAGAGAATTTTGTTTTTGGTAAATGTTCTGACGGTGACATCGGTCAGTAGCCATTGTGTATCATTAATAAAATCAGCCGACTCGGCATGAGTATGTGCAAGCAGGAAGCCTTCTTTATTCAGATGCAAAATTTCAATATCAATGGCTCTGCTGGCATGGTGCATCGCGCCAATACGTAAAATATTTTGTTCATTACGTGTCCAAATACCCAGGCCGCTGCCTAATTCAGCACTGAGATGAAGAGCCGCCGCACGGTAAGAAATGGCCTTTTGCTGCAACTGCGGCGCAACAAATTGTTCTAACATAGCAATAAAAACCAGCAGTAGTATTCCAATGGCTAGCGGTACCAAACTGATGCGAACAGGGGATATACCCGCGACGCGTAAAGCCACAAGCTCCGAAGTAACAGCCAATTTTCCTAATGCCGCAACGGTGCCAAGTAACGCGATGAATGGTGCGATTTGAATAAACCGCCGGGGTAACAGCATGGCGGTATAAAAGAAGGCGTCTTGGACGCGGTAGGTGCCTTTGCCGACATCATCGAGTTGATCTAATAAATCAAAAAAACTAAATAATGGTAAGAGTACGGCGGTGGCAATGATCATACCGATCAATACTTGTGACGCAATATAACGGTGGATGATATTCACTGGCGAGTAATCTTAGATCTGACAGATTCGGATAGTAGTAACCCAACAACAATAAACATCAGAACATATAGCCACCAGATACCGGGCATTTTGCCGACGACACCTTGTTCAACCCAGGTTTGTGCTAATCCGGTTAAATTGTAATAAATGGCAAAAACCATAGCTGCGATAAAATAGGTTTTGTCGCCTTTATCTTGGCGTGGTGTGGTGCGAATAAAGGATACCGCAATTAGCGCAAGCAACACAGTGGCAAAAGGGCGCGAAAGTCGCCATTGCAATTCAGCGATCTCGCGTGGTTTTTCAGAATGCCATAATTGCGCGGTTGTAGCTGATTTACGTCGGTAATTAACGACGCTGTCGTCGTCGGTGAAATAAGTTAATTTTTCAAACTCAATAATACTGTCTTTCTTTTTATTATGGCTGAATTGGTATATATAGCCCTCAGATAATTGGATGTTTGGCCGTTGCTGTGCCGTCATTTGCTGCTGATGGGCTTGTTTGGAGATAACGATTTCACTATTACCATCTTTTCTAACATAATGAAAGATATCCTCCATTTGTTTATCGACATCAAGTTTTTTGCCAACATAAATAACTCGACCACTGCCATCGCTGCCATAAAACCGCCCGGCTTGGAATCGGTTGGTGTTTAATTCGGCTTCTGCCTGCG
>JAJFJH010000119.1 GCA_021774155.1 Nitrosomonas sp. | reverse complement strand
ATTAGGGCTCTTTCTATTAATTGGTACGCTGCTAGTATGCGTGTTGCCGGAAGTGTTCTGGGGAAGATATAAAAGCCCAAGAGAGAAGTAATGGAACTTCAACTTATCAAGTTTGGATGCTACCACTGATTTAGGTGCTGCCATGAATACATGGCATTTTCCGTTTTCAATCAATGATATTTCCTATGTACTCCTGCATCACCTTATGGGATCCACCCCTATCTAAAGATTATGCTGGAATAACTTATGTTTAAACAAATGCACTTTAGTCGCCTCGCACTAGAACGCCAACAGGTATGGATCTATCTCGTCGCTATCATAGCCGGCTTGGTCTTTGGTAGTTTTCAATTCGAACTCGCAACGTTGTCCGAGGTGCTTTTATGGCCGGCACTTGGTTTATTGCTCTACGCAACTTTTGCGCAGGTTCCACTGCTTCATCTGAATGATGCGTTCCTCGATCATCGC
Source organism: Nitrosomonas sp. (assembly GCA_021774155.1). Taxonomy (GTDB): domain Bacteria; phylum Pseudomonadota; class Gammaproteobacteria; order Burkholderiales; family Nitrosomonadaceae; genus Nitrosomonas. Next base: position 3,968 of record JAJFJH010000119.1, on the reverse strand, counting down.
TTTATCAAGGCTGTACTGATCGGCAATTTCATTTTACTTCCGCTATTGGTTTGGGGGCTGGTGCAGTTTTTGCCTGACCATCCTGCATTACGCCTGGGTGTACTGCTGGTATTACTGTTACCTTGCACCGATTGGTTTATTACTTTTAGTCAACTGGGCGGTGGCAATGTGCCGCGTGCAATTAGCATAACACCTATCAATCTTTTGCTACAATTGTTATTACTACCGGTCTATCTGTGGTTAATGGTAGGCACTGAGTTGAGCGCAGTCCTGAAGCTAACTGATATTTGGCCAGTTATTGTCCTGGTTCTAACTCCTCTACTGCTAGCAGCAGTATCGGAAAGCTGGATTGAAGCGCAGCCCAAACGTAGCTTGTGGCGCGATCGTTTGGCTTGGTTGCCGGTGCCGTTGCTTGCTTTGGTTGTGTTTCTCATTGCGAATACACAGGTGAATGTAGTAATAGGAGCACTTGCGTTCATGCCTGTTGTCGTGCCAATATTTTTGATATTTCTTTTACTGGCTGCGCTAATCGCACGGATGCTTGCCCACTGGCTAAGATTGCCAACTGATCAGGGACGGACGCTAGCCTTCAGTCTAGGTACGCGCAATTCTTTCGTTGTCCTTCCATTTGCTCTGGCGCTGCCCGTAGGTTGGGAGGTGGTCGCCGTAATCATTGTTGTGCAATCACTGGTGGAGTTATTTGGGATGGTTTTCTATCTTTGGTGGATTCCAGGCCGACTGTTTAGTGCTGAAGACTCATCGTACCATTAAATAAGACGCTGATTAGCGAGTATCACCTACGTTCACGGTAATTCTCGATATCTGAATGGCATGTTTCTGTTGGAGTCGTTTAAAATTCCCCCAAGAAGAAAAGGAGCTAGAAAGCCATGAAAAAACAGGGACATAAAGCAACGAGAAATTGCTGAACTGTTAGGAATTAAACAAGCTGAGGTATCACATTTGCTAAATGGCCATTTCAGCCGCTTCACAGTTGATAAATTACTCGATTTTCTGAAACGAATGAATCAAAAAGTCACAATTCAAATAAGCCCTCATAAACACGGAGAACCCTATCATAACGTCGCTTTTGATGCTTAACTATACTGGTTACAGCATATTCTAAGGGTTAGGAGTTAATATGTAACTAATTGATAATAAGTTATACATTTTATTCTATTTAATAGAAAAAAGATTATTAACAATAGAGTTTTTATTCTAATTTATTGATTCATTATTGGACATTAGGTTGCTTAGCCATAGTAGTTTTATTCAACACAACATGTATTCCTGCTGCGTCATTGTCCGTGTGGACGTGTTTTTTTACGATAATTTCAATATCCATATCAAGCGCGTGTAAACAACGATACAAACGATCAAACGAAAAACCAGATAAACGACCATTGGCAATTTGCGAAACTTCTGGCTGTGTAATACCAAGCAATTTTGATGCTGTATTTTGTGTTAGTTTGCGTTCTGTGATTAAGGCGTTAATCTGTTGTGCCAATTGTGCCTTTGCCAGTCGTTCTTCGCCATTGACCAGCCCTTCAAAGGGATTTGATGTGATAACAACAGCGTTTTCATTTCTTTTGGTGCTTGTCATGATATTCCCTCGCTTTCTTTAAACGTTGATCAATTAACTCAATATGGCTTTTGGGGGTTGCAACACCCTTTTTACTTTTCTTTTTAAAAGCATGTAGAACATAGATAGCATCATTTAATTTAACCGTATAAATAGCTCGGTAAGTATCGCTGTCAAAATTATCGGTAATTTCTAGTACCGAAGCCCCTATAAAACCTATTAACGGTTTCGCATTATTGGCTTTTTCTCCACATTGCGCCAAATGTAGGGAATAACCCATTACATCTTGAACATCGTCTGTGATTTTATGGTTATGTCGCATTAATGAAAGAAAGCTGATGTCAGGTTGATTTTATCAAGCGGACAGTTGATCTTGACGCGATTATCTTGCCAGAGCATAAAATTGTTCAGCAAAAGACATCTTTTCTGCTCCCTCCATTATCAACTGACCTTTGCGAATCATGTGCATGAGTTCGATGCCAGACAGGATGTTTTCAGCCGATTGAAAAGACCTGAATCCGAGCATTGGTCTTGTTATTCGCTTCACTGCTCGATGGTCTTACTCCACGATATTGTTGAGGTATTTGACCTGCCTGACGACAATGGAAGTGTCATTATCCTTGATGATCTGATCAATAGCTGCTTTGTTGGCACCACTCTTATCCATCGCCACTTTTTCAGGCATATCACTGTTATTAATAGCCTTCTTGAAAAAGCGCATGGCGGCTGCTTTAACACGCTTGGTTGTCAGTAGGAAATCAATGGTGTTTTCCTTTTTGTCGACAGCACGATAAAGGTATTTCCTGGCACCTTTGACCTTGATATAAGTCTCGTCCATACGCCAGCTTCTACCAACCGTGCGTTTATACTTTCTTCTGAAAATTATTTCCAATAATGGTAGAAGCAGGATCGCCCAACGGTTCACTGTAGAATGATCTACAGATACACCACGCTCCTCCATCATTTCTTCTAGGTGTCGACAACTTAACGGAAACGCCGCGTACCAACAGATACAAGCTGGAATTACCTCAATTAGAAATTGCATTCTTTTTACAATAAGCATGTAGCATCACCATCTCTTTAATGATCAATACTCTACACGAAAGTATCGATGATCGCGCTTAATGCGACAGAACCGTTTTTTCAAGACTAATTGCTGGATATCTTGTTGAATTGTCACCACCCCTTTTCATTAGGGTGATAGAATGATTTCTCCGTATGAAGCTTTTAGGGTCGAGAAAAAAGTGCGTCAGCTAGCCAAGATGATGCTCAAAGACTCGATATGTAGCTAAGATTTTCTTTCATTTATCTATCGGAGATTTATCATGAAAAGAATTGCAGTCTTAACATTTATCGGCTTATTCGTTTCCTTTATTTCCTTCGCTTCCTTCGCTCAAATAGATGATCCTCATCCGATGGACATGACCGAAGCTATTGAGAATGCTAAAACCAGCGCCGATCATGAGGAATTGGCCAATTATTATGAAGATGCCGCCAAGGATATGCAGTTAAACGCACAAGAACATAAGAAAAAGCTCGAAAAATATAAAATAAAAAGTCATATCTATGGTAAACCTGCCCAACGTTTGCAAGCGCATTGTGAGAGGTTAATTCACATTTACGAACAAGCTGCAGAAGAAAACAAAAACTTGGCTGACTCGCATCGAAAAATGGCTGCAGAATCCGAATAATTGATTCTGTTACGTTAACTTAGTAGGGCCGGTTTTTTTTGATAGTCTTCCTTATAAGGCGTTCGGTCGGTATAGGCGCGATCAGACAATTCAACGCATAATATTTCTTGGCTAAAGGAAAGATATCTCATCTCTTTTTGAGGCGATTATCTGACCTTTGCTGATCTTGTGTATCTACTCCGCCCCTGTTTATAGTGCCTGGGGGCGTAAAGAGACTTAAAGCCCATTACAGAACCACCTGTTTTCCTCAATTCGCCAATAAAATAAGCGTATAAAAGTTACTAGGTTTTTTGGGTAAAAAAACGTTGAAAAATTTCACCCAGGATTGTTAAATACCCGACATTTGTCGGAGAATTCTGGAGTAATAGCAATGGATATTTACCGAAGCAAAAAATCGTCATCTTTCAGTAGGAATAACGTTAGTTGATTTCAAGATCTCTAAATATTTCATGCCCCACAATTAGGAAAAACATCTAAAAAAAGAACACGAACCAATTTATCGACATTAATTTCAAGGGGCTGTCCTAGTTAACTAGCTTAGTTTTCCATTAACCAACTGATTTAACTGTTTTAACTGATCTTTTGGATCACTGTTGTTAAAACGCCATTCACACTCCTTTAAAAAGAGGTGAAAATGATTGCGTGGTATACCATTAAATTTACGCATATGCCGCTTCGCTTGGTTCCAGAAATTCTCT
>JAJFJH010000118.1 GCA_021774155.1 Nitrosomonas sp. | reverse complement strand
TCAATGATATTCGTGAATATACAACACCAGAAATGCTTGCTGAAATCAGTATGCAAATTAACGAGCATGGCTTGAATCAACAAAAGACTGAGGTGATGTCTATTGATGCGGATTTGTTAGATGTAGAAACGACAGAAGATTTGGCGATTGCGAGTGTACGTTTTAGTGGTCGATTACGCGAGGGATTGAATGGTGTGCCGGAAGATTTTGATGAAATTTGGCATGTTCAGAAAGATCTCAAAGATGCTGATTCTGTATGGTTATTGGCGGGTATTCAGCAAGTGACCGAGGAAGGTGGTGGTGACCATTAAAGAGATGATGCAGTGGAAAATAAGTCAGCGCGGTTTTTAAGGAAACGACACCCACTTATCTTAGTATTAATGTTGAAAGCAAACAGTGTATATAAAAATTTCAAAAGTAGTATTTGTCTGGGCAGTTGCATTATTTGCTTCATTAGTCGCATTTAGTAATTTTTCTGACTATGATTCAAATTTCAAAATCACCAGCCATGTCCTTAAAATGGACACGACGTTCCCAGACAATAATGGTATGTGGCGAGCTATAAATTCAACGACTATCCATCACATTATTTATTGTTTGATTATCCTTATGGAGGCTGTTATTGCTCTGTTTTGTTGGGTTGGCGGATTGCGTCTTTATTTATCTAGAAAGGATTCTGACCGTTTCAATCAAGCGAAGGGAATGGCCGTCATGGGTTTAACGATGGGGGTTGTTCTTTGGTTTACGGGGTTTATCACCATTGGTGGTGAGTGGTTTATGATGTGGCAATCAGAGGTCGCCAACGGCCAGCAGCCGGCTTTTCGTCTGGTTGTGATTTTTAGTGTGTTACTGATTTATCTCGTTCAATCGGATAGCGATAAGCAAGCATAGTAAAAAATGGGTTGTGCCTTTTTAGCGAGGAGATGCGCTATTTCATTCAATGAAATAGCGCTTTGTTTAATATTCCATGCTTTGTTGCATGATAGTGACATCATAGCGCTTACGCAACTCAGCGAAATAAGAAGACATTTCTTCTTGGTTAATCATTTGCTGTAATTGTTGGCTTAAGCTTTTATGCTTAGACGCATCTTCAGCCATATTAATTGCAGGCTCAATTGAGCGATTAATACGCACTAAGGAATAGCTTCCTTGCGGATTGGCGATGCCTACATAAGCAGGTAGTTTGGTTAATGGCGCCTTAAACACGGCTTGCAAAATGGGTGTGTCTAGGTTTTGTGGTTGTAAATATGAGATTTGTTTTGGTTCGTCCCATGTTACAACATCATCCGCACCAGATCTCAATTGCGCTAATTTTTTCTCGCCATCTTCAATTGCCATTTCAGCGGCTTGTATGTCTTTCAGGCGCTCAATGATTTCATCTTTTACTAGTGTTAATGATTGTGTCGATGCAATTCTATGCTCCAATATTCTTGCGGAGACTAGCGTGTCTTGCATGACCTCAATGGCATCCGTGTTGCGCTTGTCTTTAATGGTGTCATCAGAGAAGATCGCATTGAGAAGCCGTTCGTTAGCAAGGATCTCGGGTTCTGTTGATCGACTATCGATCCAGTCACTCCGATGCAACGTTAACTCAAATTCTTCAGCAGCATATTGCAGCGTATCACTTTGTTCGTAAACTGTATTACTAAAATCTTCAGCGATCTCGCCAAAAATAGCGCCCGCTTTGTATTTTTGCAAATCCTGCTTAATTTGTTGTTTAACTTCAGCTAAGTCAGCCATTTTGGCTTCTTTGATGCCGATGAGTTTAATGATATGTAAGCCAAAATCTGTTTCAACTGGACCGCGAATTTCATCAGGCTGCATCTGAAAGATTTCATCTTCAAATGTTTTCACCATCACACCGCGACCAAAGAACCCTAAGTCACCACCTTGCGTTGCTGAACCTGGGTCATCTGAATGTTCTGCAGCAAATTCAGCAAAACGCTCAGGTGCTTGTTTAATTTGTTCTAGCAAATTGATTGCTTTTTCATTGATCGCCGCTTTTTCTTCAATCGTTGCTGTGTCAGCAATGCTGAGCAGTATATGGCTGGCTTGTCGTTCTTCCGCTTGTTCAAAATTATGCTTGTATTCTTCGAAATATTCGTTAATTTCGTCATCATTAACCACTTGTTTTTCAGCTAAACCATTGAGTGTTAAGACGACATATTCAACGCGGGCACGTTCAGGCAAATGAAAATCTACCTGGTGGTTATCAAAGTAATCCGCAATTTCTTTTTCACTTGGGTTTATCTGCGATAAAAACTGATCAGGCAGAATTTCTGCTAGGTTAACCTCACGTTCTACCTCACTCAAATACATGACTTTTTTGGCCACCGTATTAGAAATGAAGCCATTGTCTGTATATGCGTCAAGCAATTGTTGCAGCATTATTTCTTCACGCATCCGCGATTCAAACATTAAGGGATTCATTTGGGAGCGTGATAACATTTCTTCGTAGCGCTGATTAGAAAATTGCCCATCTTGCTGAAAATCGGGGATGTCACTGATAGCTCTAACGAGTTGCGAGTCTAATACAGTCATTCCCATGTTAATGGATTCGAGTCTTAATAAACGCTGTTGAATTAATCTATCTAAAACTGAGGATCTCAGTTCAGGGTTATCTAAGATGGCAACATCAATATTTGCGCCTAACATAGAGCGCATTCTATCTTGATGGTCGCGTAGTGCCTGGTCAAACTCACGCCGATGAATTTTTTCTCCTTCAACATCTGCGATGACACTTTCTCCACCATCCTGGCGATATGACTCAACGCCCCAAAATAAAAACGGTAATACGGCTATGCCCATAATGACTTGGACGACGCGTTTTTTTTTGTTAACAAAATCAAACACTATTTATAATCCGGTAGGATGATGCATATCTGCATCTTTAAAATTAAAAAGGGCGAACTATTTTGTTCACCCTCATTTAATACGGTTGGCGGAGTGGACGGGACTCGAACCCGCGACCCCCGGCGTGACAGGCCGGTATTCTAACCAACTGAACTACCACTCCATAAAGTCGAGTGAACTGGTGGGTGCTGACGGGATCGAACCGCCGACATTCGCCTTGTAAGGGCGACGCTCTACCATCTGAGCTAAGCACCCCCGATCAGAAGGCGGCTAGTTTACTGCATCTTTGAGCGCTTTACCAGCACTGAATTTAGGAACTTTTGCTGCTTTGATTTTAATTGCAGCGCCTGTGCGAGGATTGCGTCCTGTACGAGCTGCACGTTCACCTACTTTAAAAGTGCCGAATCCGACCAAAGTTACAGTCTCGTTCTTTTTGAGTGCAGATTTAATGGCTGACAATGTGCCATCCAATGCACTTCCCGCCGCAGCTTTGGAAATGTCAGCTGATTTTGCAATCGCGTCGATAAGTTCGGATTTGTTCATATAATTCCCCTTTTAAGTTATTGGTAATCAAGTCACAAGCAGCTTCTGCAGATGAACTTATAGCAAGCCATACGTACTTGGTCAAGCATAGCCATCATCGACTGCGTCCCAAAAACAACAGTAATAAGGGCAAAGAATAATAAGAGGCAAGTAAAAGCTATCTCGTAATATTTTTATTTTTGTTTTTGAAACAAATAGATGTCGTTGATATTTTAGGTAAAACATAAGTCTTGTCGTTATTAGTCTTTGCCTTGAAAAATTTTCTTATAAAACCTCGTTAAATATAGGCTGTATTCATCTCTGCATGGTGTTTGGGTGGTGTTAAGCGGCTTTTCGTGGAAACGAAATCTGTTTTCACGTATAATTTTCCAACTCAAAAGTGACGGTGTAAAACGTAACTAATTCTTCGTCTTCGCCCTTTTCCCTTTTATTCATTTAATTAGTATCCACAACAAGGAGTCTTCTGTGCCACAACGCCCGAAAGCCATCCTCGCTCTAGCCGATGGCACTATTTTTCGTGGCATATCTATTGGCGCTGAAGGGGTGAATGTTGGTGAAGTTGCTTTTAATACGGCGATGACGGGTTATCAGGAAATTCTTACGGACCCGTCTTACTGCCAACAAATTGTTGCGCTGACTTATCCGCATATCGGTAATACGGGTATAAATACAGAGGATGTCGAGTCAGATGGTTCTGGTAAAGTTTTTGTGGCTGGACTGGTGGTTCGGGATTTACCTTTGGTTCCAAGCAGCTGGCGAAAGACCCAAACGCTACCCGAATACCTTAAAGATCACAATATAGTTGCCATTGCCGATATTGATACGCGTAAGTTAACGCGTATTTTACGGGAAAAAGGTGCGCAGTCAGGTTGCATCATGGCAGGGCAAATTGATGAGGTGGAGGCGCTACGAGCCGCCAAAACATTTCCTGGACTGAAAGGTATGGATCTGGCTAAAACAGTATGTTGTGATCAGCCTTATGAGTGGAGTGAAGGTGAGTGGACGCTGGGGCAAGGCTATCAAGCGCCAGAAAAACTTTCCTTCAAAGTGGCTGCGCTTGATTTTGGTATCAAACGCAATATATTGCGCAAGTTAGCACAACGTGGCTGCCATGTTACGGTTTATCCAGCACAAACAATGGCTAAAGATATTCTGGCATCAAAACCCAACGGTGTGTTTTTATCCAATGGGCCGGGTGATCCAGAACCTTGTGATTACGCGATAGCTGCGACTAAAGTATTTCTTGATAAGAAAATTCCTGTTTTTGGTATTTGCTTGGGTCATCAGCTACTAGGGTTGGCTAACGGTGCGCGTACCACCAAAATGAAATTTGGTCATCATGGCGCAAATCATCCGGTGCAAGATGTTAATAGTGGACAAGTCATTATTACCAGTCAGAACCATGGTTTTGCAGTGGATGTTGATACCTTGCCAAAGAATGCGCGTGTGACACACCTATCATTATTTGATGGTAGTTTGCAGGGGTTTGAGTTAACTGACCGCCCTGCATTCTGTTTTCAAGGCCACCCTGAGGCGAGTCCAGGACCATCAGAGGCAGATTATTTGTTTGATCGATTCATTGATATGATGAAAGAATACAAAGAATAATTTAAATCATTCGTATAACAATCCAATTAACAACTTTCCCAATTTCTTTGCAAATTGTCCGGTTAGAAAAATATGCCTAAACGTACCGACATAAAATCCATTCTCATCATCGGTGCAGGCCCTATTATTATTGGCCAAGCTTGTGAGTTTGACTATTCTGGTGTGCAAGCTTGTAAAGCATTGCGTGAGGAAGGTTATCGCATTATTCTGGTCAATTCCAATCCGGCGACTATTATGACTGATCCGGAAGTGGCTGATGCCACTTATATCGAGCCAATTACTTGGTCGATGGTGGAAAAAATCATTGAAATTGAACGCCCTGAAGCATTGTTGCCAACCATGGGTGGACAAACGGCGCTGAACTGCGCGTTAGATTTAGCCAAGCATGGCGTATTAGAGAAATATGGCGTGGAATTGATTGGTGCTTCACGTGAGGCCATTGATAAGGCGGAAGATCGCGAGAAATTTAAAAAAGCCATGTCTCAAATAGGGCTTGCCTCGGCGCGTTCAGCAGTTGCCCATAGTATCGAAGAGGCGATACAAGTGCAGGCCATGGTTGGCTATCCTGCAATTATCCGTCCATCTTTTACAATGGGGGGTAGTGGCGGCGGTATTGCTTATAATCGGGAAGAGTTTCTAGAGATTTGTGAGCGTGGGTTAGATGCTTCGCCGACTAATGAGTTGTTAATCGAAGAGTCGGTTATCGGTTGGAAAGAATTTGAAATGGAGGTTGTGCGTGATAAGCAGGATAACTGCATTATTATTTGTGCGATAGAGAATCTCGATCCTATGGGTGTTCATACGGGTGATTCGATTACAGTCGCACCCGCGCAAACGCTGACAGACAAAGAATATCAATTGATGCGTAATGCTTCGATTGCAGTGTTGCGTGAAATCGGCGTAGAAACCGGTGGCTCTAATGTGCAGTTTGCCATTAGTCCGACAGATGGGCGTATGTTGGTAATTGAAATGAATCCACGTGTATCGCGTTCTTCAGCTTTAGCTTCAAAGGCAACGGGTTTTCCGATAGCAAAGATTGCGGCTAAATTGGCGGTGGGTTATACCTTGAATGAGTTGGGTAATGATATAACTGGCGGTGTTACGCCAGCCTCGTTTGAGCCAACAATAGATTATGTCGTTACCAAAATCCCTCGTTTTGCTTTTGAAAAATTTCCGCAAGCGAATGATCGTCTCACCACTCAAATGAAATCTGTGGGTGAGGTGATGGCGATAGGACGGACCTTTCAGGAATCATTGCAAAAAGCTTTGCGTGGTTTGGAGACAGGTGTTGATGGCTTTGATGAGAAATCGACGAATGTTGAAAATATTAGGGCAGAGTTGGGTAATCCCGGTTCGGAGCGTATTTGGTATGTTGCTGATGCTTTCCGTTGCAATATGGCATTTGATGAGATTCATAAGCTTACGCATATTGACCCTTGGTTTTTAGCGCAAATTGAAGACTTGGTAAAGCAGGAACAAAAACTGGTCAGCAAAACACTGGATAGGATAGATTTTAATGCGCTGCGTATATTAAAGCGTAGTGGGTTTTCTGATCGACGTTTGGCAAAAATACTTAATACGAACCAAGCAGCAGTGCGTGCTAAACGCCATGAACTAAACCTGCGGCCGGTGTTTAAGCGTGTGGATACATGTGCTGCAGAATTTGCGGCACATACTGCTTATATGTATTCCACCTATGAGGAAGAGTGTGAGGCGTTACCCACTGATAAAAAGAAAATCATTGTATTAGGTGGTGGTCCCAATCGAATTGGTCAGGGTATTGAGTTTGATTATTGTTGTGTACATGCTGCGTTGGCTTTGCGCGAAGATGGTTTTGAAACCATTATGGTTAACTGTAACCCAGAAACTGTTTCGACGGATTATGATATTTCAGATCGCTTATATTTTGAGCCATTAACACTTGAGGATGTATTGGCCATTGTTGATGTGGAAAAACCATTCGGTGTTATCGTGCAATATGGTGGGCAGACACCGTTGAAATTGGCGCGCGATCTTGCGGCCAATGGGGTACCAATTATCGGTACTAGCCCTGATATGATTGATTGCGCGGAAGATCGCGAGCGCTTTCAGAAAATGTTGAACCAGTTAAGGTTGAAGCAGCCACCCAACCGTACGGCGCGTAATCCAGAGGCTGCAATTGCTGCAGCTAATGAAATTGGTTATCCGCTGGTTGTAAGGCCGAGTTACGTGCTAGGTGGTCGTGCGATGGAGGTCGTTCATGAACAAGGCGACTTAGAGCGTTATATGCGCGAAGCAGTAAAAGTATCCAACGACTCACCAGTTTTATTGGATCATTTTCTTAATAATGCGACAGAGGTCGATATTGATGCGATTTATGATGGCGAGACGGTGCTTATTGGTGGCATTATGGAGCATATTGAACAAGCGGGTGTGCATTCAGGTGATTCGGCCTGCTCTTTGCCGCCTTTTAATTTGCGGCCAGAAATGCAAGATGAATTACGTCGACAAACGGGTGCAATGGCACGGGCTTTGAACGTGGTGGGACTTATGAATGTGCAGTTTGCCATTCAAGATGAGACAGTATATGTTTTGGAAGTTAACCCTAGAGCCTCGCGTACCGTGCCTTTTGTTTCTAAAGCCACCAATTTGCAATTGGCTAAAATATCTGCACGTTGTATGGCAGGGATGTCACTTGTTCAGCAGGGTATAACTAAAGAAGCGATACCTATTTATTATTCGGTAAAAGAAGCGGTATTTCCGTTTATTAAATTAGCTGGGGTTGATACGATTCTTGGGCCCGAAATGAAATCTACTGGTGAAGTGATGGGTATTGGAAAAACGTTTGCTGAAGCGTTTGTGAAGTCACAATTAGCTGCAGGTACTCGGTTGCCTGATTCTGGAAAAATATTCATTAGTGTTCGTCAATCGGATAAGCCTTATGCCGTAGAAATTGCGCATAATCTTGCAGAACTTGGCTTCACCATTTATGCTACACGAGGTACGGCTGCAGTGATGTCGGACGCGGGGCTAGAGGTCATCACGGTTAACAAGGTTGCAGAAGGCCGCCCACATATTGTGGATATGATTAAAAATGGAGAAATTGATTTAATTATCAATACAGTTGAAAATAAACGTAGTGCGATTCATGATTCTTATTCTATTCGTCATGCGGCGCTTGAAGCTAGGGTAACGTATTACACAACACTAGCCGGTGCGCGTGCTGCTTGTGTCGGCATGACAAATACACAGGAATTGCAAGTTTATAATCTACAAAAACTTCATGCATAGATGAGACACTTGGGATATAGATGCAAGATAATATGAACTTGAATATGAAAGGCAGGATGCTATGAGTACAATTCCATTGACGGTGGTAGGTGCGAAAGCGCTACGCAATGAATTACAAGAAATGAAGAGTGTACATCGCCCAGCTGTTATTGCTGCGATAGCTGAGGCTCGGTCTCATGGCGATCTTTCCGAAAATGCGGAGTATGATGCCGCTAAAGAGAAGCAAGGATTCATCGAAGGGCGCATAGCTGATTTAGAGAGTAAATTATCTAACGCACAGATTATTAACCCCGCATTAATTAATGCGGATGGTGCGTGTGTTTTTGGCGCGACAATTGATTTAGAAGAATTAGAGGGTGGTGATATAGTGACCTATCAAATTGTGGGTGATGATGAAGCGAACATAAAAGAAGGAAAGATTTCTATTAGTTCGCCCATTGCACGCGCGCTCATCGGAAAAATGGAAGGTGACGTTGCGGAAGTGCATGCGCCTGGTGGTATTCATGAGTATGAAATTTTGGGTGTGAGATATATCTAGTATGGTTACCTTTAAGACTGGAAGCTGCGTTTGGTGCGTCGAGGTTCATTCTTCTTGTTAGGTATGGGAGTGGCTGGTGGTTTGTCAGTTGCATCTAATTTAGAGCGATAAATTACGAGTATTTTTCCTATCTGTTGTACAGGCGCTGCGTCAAGTTGTTGGCAAATTTCCTCAAATAATTCTTTTCTTATTTCTCGGTTATCAATTTGTATTTTAATCTTAATCAACTCGTGACTTGATAATCCTCTTTCTAGTTCACTTATGACGCTGGCAGATAGCCCGATTCTCCCGATAATGACAACAGGATTAATGTCATGAGCCAGCGCTTTTAACTCACGACGATGTTTACTTGTTAGTGTTAACATAATTTCTTTTAAAACTAAACGCATAATTCTACGCGATGAAGCAAGCTAAAACCAGCAAAGCTTGGATGAAGGAGCATGTCAATGACTTTTTTGTTAAACAAGCAAAAAAAGATGGTTATCGCTCTCGTGCTGCTTATAAATTGCTTGAAATTCATGAGCGAGACAAATTGTTCAAGCCTGGTATGGCTGTGGTTGACTTGGGTGCGGCGCCGGGTAGTTGGTCTCAAGTTGTTGCCAATAAAATTGGCCTGAATGGAAAAGTTGTTGCGTTAGATCTGCTGGAAATGGCGCCTATGTCTGGTGTGGAATTTATTCAAGGTGATTTTAGAGAAGAGGGTATTTTAAATGAATTGAATATACGATTAGAAAATCTCCCATTAGATCTTGTAATTTCAGATATGTCCCCCAATGTAAGTGGTATCAGGTTAAGTGATCAGGCGCGCAGCATGCATCTGGCTGAGTTGGCGTTGGAATTTTCTATCGAACGATTGAACCCTGGGGGAAGTTTTCTAGTCAAAGTTTTTCAAGGGTACGAATTTGATCAATACTTACTTTCAATGCGCGCTGGCTTCGATCGTGTAATAATACGCAAGCCAAAAGCATCACGAGATCGCAGTAAAGAGCTTTACTTGCTAGGATCTGAAAAAAAGAAATAGAACTTCTTACGGTAAAATAGTTTACAAAAAATAAAGCGCTGGAAAAATATAATTTTAAATGTAAAACATATCCGTTCATTCTATTATATATTCTTAAATAGAGTTAGAATGAATCAATGGAGATGTTAAGGTGAAGACTAAGGAGTTATTTTGAATAATCTAATTAAAAACATGGCCATTTGGCTAGTGATTGCGTTAGTCCTGATGACGGTGTTTAATCAGTTTAGCGTACGTCAGCCACCGCAGACAGCGATGGAGTATTCTCAGTTTATTAATGAAATGAACCAAGGCAGAATTGCTAAGGTTGTTATCGAAGGGCGTGTCTTGCGAGGCACTAAATCAGATGGCAGGCAGTTCATGACTTATTCGCCATCTGATCCTTGGTTGGTGAGTGACCTGCTTAAAGCGGGTGTCATCGTTGAAGCGAGGCCGGAAGACGAGCCATCAATGTTAATGAACATTTTTGTTTCCTGGTTCCCGATGTTGTTGCTGATCGCGGTATGGATTTTCTTCATGCGCCAGATGCAAGGTGGTGGTAAGGGTGGCGGCGCGTTTTCTTTTGGTAAAAGTAAAGCGCGTATGTTGGATAAAAATACTAACCCAGTTACTTTTGCCGACGTAGCTGGTTGCGAGGAAGCTAAAGAAGAGGTTTCTGAGCTAGTGGAGTTTTTGCGCGATCCAACTAAATTCCAGAAATTAGGTGGCCGTATCCCCCGTGGTGTCTTAATGGTGGGAAGCCCTGGAACAGGTAAGACTTTATTGGCAAGAGCAATTGCGGGAGAAGCGCAAGTGCCATTCTTTAGTATCTCCGGTTCTGATTTTGTTGAAATGTTTGTTGGTGTTGGTGCATCTAGAGTGCGAGACATGTTTGAGCAAGCAAAAAAACATGCGCCTTGCATTATCTTTATTGATGAGATTGATGCAGTGGGTCGTCAGCGTGGCGCAGGCCTTGGTGGTGGTAACGATGAGCGTGAACAGACGCTCAACCAATTGCTTGTAGAAATGGATGGTTTTGAAGGCGCCCAGGGTGTGATTGTTATCGCAGCAACTAACCGTCCTGACGTACTTGACCCAGCTTTGCTGCGTCCTGGTCGTTTTGATCGACAAGTAACTGTGCCATTGCCGGATATTCGTGGTCGTGAACAAATTCTTAACGTTCATATGCGTAAAGTACCGCTTTCACCTGACGTAAAGGCCGATATTCTGGCGCGTGGTACACCAGGCATGTCGGGTGCTGATCTGGCTAATTTAGTGAATGAAGCCGCCCTATTTGCCGCGCGTAGCGATAAGCGTTTGGTGGATATGGATGATTTCGAGAAAGCTAAAGACAAAATCTTTATGGGCGCGGAGCGACGTTCAATTGTCATGCCTGAGCATGAGCGCCGTAATACAGCTTATCATGAATCGGGTCATGCAGTTGTCGCACAACTTCTAGATAAGACGGATCCTGTTCATAAGGTGTCAATTATTCCTCGTGGACGCGCATTGGGTGTCACGATGCAATTGCCGACGGAAGATCGTTTTAGTATGGAACGTGAAGAGATTCTGCAGAAAATTGCCGTTATGTTTGGTGGGCGTATTGCAGAAGAGGTTTTCATGAAGCAAATGACGACGGGTGCTTCCAATGACTTTGAACGTGCCACTGATTTAGCGCGGCAAATGGTTACTCAGTGGGGTATGTCTGATGCGCTGGGTCCAATGGTGTATGGAGAAAATGAAGGAGAAGTTTTTCTTGGTCGTTCTGTCACTACTCATAAGACCATGAGTGAGCAGACCATGCAAAAGCTAGATGCTGAAGTTCGCCGTATTGTCGATGAGCAATATAAAATTGCACGTGATTTAATTGAGGCCAATAAAGATAAAATTGAAGCCATGACGAAGGCTCTACTAGAGTGGGAAACGATCGATAGGGATCAAATCCAGGATATTATGGAAGGTCGTCCGCCTCGTGAACCTAAGCCACCTCAGACGACGACGGCATCAAACAAAGATGATTCGCCGCCTGAAGAGGATGCTGATGAGACGATAGATTCGACTGATTCAAAAGATTCAGTCGAGCCAAAAGCTCCCCCACATGGTGCTGCCAAGGAGGCTGACTAGCAGTAATAACAGGATGCGATTATTTATCACATCCTGTTGATTTCCTCAAATTTCCTTCCCTAGCTTCACAGAATTTTATCGTGTCTATATTGCGACAAATTACTGACGCTTCAGCTTGTCGCCCACTCATTATGGGAGTTATTAATGTAACGCCCGATTCCTTTTCTGATGGTGGTCTTTATCATTCAACAGATCGTGCGGTAGAACATGCTAAACTTTTAATTGAAGAAGGCGCTGATATACTGGATATTGGCGGTGAGTCAACTCGCCCCGGTAGTGATTTCGTCTGTGTGGAAGAAGAGCTTAGTCGTGTGATACCGGTGATTCAAGCGTTGGTGAGGATGAATTTCCCAGCATCAATAGATACGTCCAAGCCACAAGTGATGCAGCAAGCCATAAACGCCGGGGTGACAATGGTTAATGATGTTAATGCATTACGTGCGCCGGGTGCGTTAGAGGCTGTTGCCAATAATGAAACGTTGATTTGTCTGATGCATATGCAAGGCCAGCCAAGTAATATGCAAAAGAATCCTCAATATACTGATGTAGTAGGCGATGTTATGGACTTCTTGCAATGGCGTATGGATGCTGCATTGACTGCGGGTATAACTAAAGACCGGTTAGTTGTTGATCCTGGATTTGGTTTCGGAAAAAATTTAAAGCACAATTTGCAGTTATTGAACCGAATCTGTGATTTTAAGAAACTGGGTGTGCCGATCCTAGCAGGACTTTCGCGTAAATCTATGCTGGGAACAATAACAGGTAATGAGGTGGGTCAACGTGTTCACGAAAGTGTTGCTGCCGCTTTGTTGGCCGCCGTTAAGGGCGCAAACATATTGCGTGTGCATGATGTGAAAGCAACTAAAGATGCCATTGCCGTTTACAATGCAATGATTGATGCTACCAGTAAATAATTACGATAGATCCTTTACTCTTTTTATATTTATCATTTCTGGGTTTTAAATTGACTAAAAAATATTTTGGTACGGATGGTATAAGAGGGCGCGTCGGAGTGGCGCCAATTACCCCTGAGTTTATAATGCATCTAGGGTACTCTGCTGGGAGAGTGTTTGCTGCGGCTGATTGGCATCTGTTGAAGGGAGAGCGACCAACGGTGTTAATTGGTAAAGACACACGGATTTCTGGGTATCTGATGGAGTCAGCTATGGAAGCAGGTTTTTCTGCTGCTGGTGTCGATGTGCTTTTATCTGGTCCTATGCCAACCCCTGCCATTGCTTATCTCATTCGCGCATTAAGAATACAAGCCGGCGTTGTGATTTCAGCATCGCATAACTCGTATGAAGATAATGGGGTTAAATTCTTCTCGTCAGAAGGTAGTAAATTGCCGGATGCAATGGAGCATAAAATAGAGGCAGGATTAAGCGCGCCAATCGAAACAATGCCATCTGCGCAATTGGGCAAAGTAGAACGCATAAAAGACGCCACGGGGCGTTACATTGAGTTTTGTAAGAGTACCTTTCCCTATCATCTAGATCTCCGTGGCTTGCGTATCGTTGTTGATTGCGCTCACGGGGCAGCCTATCACATAGCGGGTCATGTGTTGCATGAACTTGGTGCCGAAGTGATAACCATAGCCGCTCAGCCTAATGGTCTTAATATTAATCATGAGTGCGGTGCAACCTATTGTAAAACGCTGCAAGCGGCTGTTAAAAAAAACCGGGCAGATATAGGTATTGCGCTTGATGGTGATGGTGATCGTGTCATGATGGTTGATAAAGCCGGGGTTTTATATGATGGCGATCAATTAATTTACATCATTGCTAAACATCGCTTCCTGAGCAATCAACTGAAAGGTGGTGTTGTCGGCACTTTAATGACTAATCTTGCAATTGAAAATAGCCTGCAGAAACTCGGCATCCCATTTAAACGCGCTAACGTGGGTGATCGTTATGTATTGGAATTATTGCAGGAGAATAATTGGCAACTTGGTGGCGAGGGTTCCGGTCATATTATTTGTGCCGACAAACACACGACAGGTGATGGAATTATCGCTGCCTTGCAGGTACTACATGCACTACGAGATACTGATAAAACACTTGCTGAGTCGATGGGAGAAGTGCAGCTCTTTCCGCAAAGGTTAATCAATGTAAAAGTACCAAAAGCATTTGATTTTCAAACTAACTATTCTATCCAGGCTAAACAACAAGAAGCCAATCAAGATCTTGATGGTAATGGACGTGTTCTACTTCGTGCGTCGGGGACTGAGCCACTAGTGCGTGTGATGGTTGAGGGTAAGGACGAAGATAAAGTTGGTTACTGGGCAGAACAAATAGCTGGCGTGGTGAAAAGCGCAGCTACTTGATATCACAAAAAAGCAAAGGCAGTGGTTATCTTAGTTAAGATTGTCATAATTTTGTAACAATTCTGCCTTATTATGTGACGAAACTCAGAATCTGAGCCTAGAAATGAAGAACTCTAGAATGACTATTTACATTTCAATAATAATGAAAGTGGAGAATTAAATGTTAAATTCGTTTAACTTCAAGAGGATTGTTGTAACGACAATACTCGGTGTGTGTGTCAGTGCTGCGGGTACAGTTGTTGCCAACCCGACAGTAAGAATTGATGGGTCTAGTACGGTTTATCCCATTGCAGAAGCTGTCGCAGAAGATTTTCAGATTGCTAAAAGAGGAGCCGTGAGAGTTACGGTTGGTATTTCTGGTACGGGTGGTGGTTTTAGAAGATTCTGTCGAGGCGAGTCTGATATTGTGAATGCCTCGCGTCCAATCACGCAACTTGAAAGAGAAGCTTGTAAAGCGACAGGCGTGCAGTATATTGAGATGCCAATTGCCTTTGATGCCTTGACGGTCGTTGTTAATCCAAGAAATACATGGAGTAAAACAATCACTGTCGAAGAGTTGAAGAAATTCTGGGAACCTGCGGCACAAGGTAATATTACGCATTGGAATCAAGTTAATCCTGCTTGGCCTGACAAAAAAATTAAACTATACGGCGCAGGAGCAGACTCTGGTACGTTTGAGTACTTTACTGAGGCTATTGTCGGCAAAGCAAAATCGAGTCGTGGTGATTTTACAGCATCTGAAGATGACAACGTTTTAGTGCAAGGTGTTGCAAGTGATATGTTTTCATTGGGGTTTTTTGGGTACGCTTATTACATAGAAAATAATAAGAAGGTCCATGCCGTTGCAGTTGATAGCGGCAAAGGAGGTGTGGTTCCATCTGCAGCGACAGTAGCGGATGGTAGCTATCACCCACTATCGCGTCCGGTATTTATTTATGTCAATGCTAAGTCAACTGACAGGCCGGAGATTAAAGAGTTTGTTCATTTCTTTATGAAAAATGCATCGGCATTGGTTTCCGAAGTTAAATATTTTCCGCTGACTTCTGAAATATATAACCTTAATCTTGACAACATGAGTAAGAAGAAAGTAGGAACTGTTTTTACTGACGAATCGGAAGTTGGCGTGAATCTGAAAGAAGTGATGAAGCATGAGGCACATCTATAGTACTAAGGCAGTTTGGATGGTTTTATAAAAAACACAATAGCGTCCACTATTTAAGGAACCGCCGATTTGTTGATGGTGTAAGTCTAATGACTTAGCTTAGGATGATGGATTACTTGCCCATTTTTATTAATATCAAGAATCAACATTGCCTTGTTGTTGGTGGCGGCGAAGTCGCGACTCGCAAGGCAATGCTTTTGCTAAAAGCGGGTGCGCGAGTATCAGTTGTCTCGCCAGAGCTTGATGAAAATTTGGAAGCACTTCTAAGCCGAGGCGAGATTTTGTATCGTGCAGAGCATTTTAGTTCTGATTGCTTAGAGGGCGTTGTTTTGGTCATAGCCGCTACGAATGATCACGTAACGAATCAACAGGTTTCTGAGTTTGCAAAGAAACAACATATTCCGGTTAATGTTGTCGATAATCCAGATTTATGCTCATTTATCATGCCGTCCATTGTTGATCGCTCCCCCATGTTGATTGCGATTTCCAGTGGCGGTCAATCTCCCGTGTTGGCAAGATTGCTGCGAGCCAATCTAGAAAAGACGATACCGGCAACATACACACGTTTAACAGCCATCGCAGGTAAATTCCGTGATCAGGTGAAGCAACATTTCACGCATATAGAAAAAAGGCGCTTTTTTTGGGAGAAGGTGTTACAAGGGCCATTTGCTGAAATGGTTCATGCGGGAAAAGAAAAAGCAGCAAAAGATTATTTGTTGCGTACTTTGCATAGTGAGAAAGACGAGGCGCCGCAGGGCGAAGTTTATTTAGTGGGCGCAGGGCCAGGAAATCCTGATTTGTTGACTTTTCGTGCCTTGCGACTCATGCAGCAATCAGATGTGGTTGTTTATGACCGCCTCGTTTCACCGGAAATTTTAGATATGGTGCGTAGAGATGCTTCTCGTATCTACGCAGGTAAAGAACGAAGTAAGCATACGTTGCCGCAGGAAACCATTAATAATTTATTGGTTCGGTTGGCAAAAGAAGGCAAACGGGTGTTGCGACTCAAAGGTGGCGACCCTTTTATTTTTGGGCGTGGCGGTGAAGAAATTGAAACGTTAACAGCTCATAATGTTTCGTTTCAAGTCGTGCCGGGTATTACAGCTGCTTCGGGTGTGGCGTCTTATGCGGGTATACCGCTGACGCATCGGGATTATGCGCAGTCATGTATTTTTGTGACCGGCCATCTGAAAAATAATACCATTGACCTTGACTGGTCTTCATTGGCGCGGCCTCATCAAACGATCGTGATTTACATGGGTTTACTGGGTTTGCCTGTTTTATGTCAGCAATTAATAGCGCACGGTTTGCCTGAAACAATGCCTGCCGCAATTATTCAGCAGGGAACGACACAAAAACAAAAGACGGTGGTTGGTACCTTGCAGACATTGCCAGAATTAACAGTTGCGGCAAACTTAATACCGCCAACGTTAATTATTGTGGGTGATGTGGTTAAGTTACATCAGAAACTTGCTTGGTTTGGTCCAGATAAAGAAAGTTCGTAATCTAATGTTTTTTTTAGATTTTAGAACTCAACTACTATGTGCTAAAGGCGCTAGTTCTGGACTAGCGATCCGGGACAATAAAGGCTTGTTATTTTCCGCGCATGAACATTTTATCCAGTTCAACGAGACTAATTTCATACCAGGTAGGTCTGCCGTGATTACATTGGTCGGCGCGTTCGGTTGTTTCCATTTCACGTAATAACGCATTCATTTCAGTAATGTCCAGTAAGTTATTAGCTCTGACCGCGCTATGGCAAGCCATTGTTGAAAGTAGTTCATTACGTTTTTCTGTCAAAATTTGGCTAGCGCCAAATTCACGAACTTCCTTCAGTACATCACAGGCTAATTTTACGGTATCTGCATGCTGTAGGATAACGGGTACGGCACGAATGATAAGTGCCGTCGGAGACAGTGCGGCTATTTCAAAGCCTAACTTACTTAAGATATTACTGTTTTCCTCAACGGTGATTATATCTAGATTTTCAGCCTGAAATGTCATTGGAATGAGTAATGATTGCGTTGCAATTGCCTGACTATTCAGTGCTGTTTTAAGTTTCTCATATACGATGCGCTCATGAGCTGCATGCATGTCCACGATAATTAAACCTTGTTCATTCTGAGCCAAGATATATATGCCACAGAGCTGACCAAGCGCAAAACCGAGGGGTGGTAGCTTTTGTTCTTTACTAGTAATGCTTCGGGGTTGTGGTTTTGTTTGGGCGTCTGGGAAAAAATCTGCGGCAGGAATTGGTTGTGCTTGAGTATTTGTTTTAAATAAGGTTTGATAAAATGACGATGGCTGCGCGGCTGCATTAAGCGGTAGCATATTTTGTTGTGGGTAACTCGGATATGTTTTTTTTCTTTCTGGTTCGGATTGAGGTAGCTCTTTATTTTCCGCGTCTCGGCCAGGGGAAGCGAGACGCTTATTAATGGTGTGGTAAATAAACTGATGTAATGTTCTGGAATCACGAAACCGAACTTCGGTTTTAGTCGGATGAACGTTAACATCGACCCCTTTGGGGTTCATTTTTAGAAATAAAACAAAAGCTGGGTGTCGATCCAGATGTAATACATCGCAATAAGCTTGACGTAATGCATGGGCAATTAATTTGTCGCGGACAAAACGCCCGTTTACAAAAAAGTATTGGGCCTTACGTGTGGACTGAGAATAGGCTGGCAATGCAGCCATGCCATATAAGCGTACATCAACTGCTTGTTCATCAACAAATACGGCGGACTGATTGAATTCGCCGCCTAAAATAGCGGAGATGCGTTGTTCCAAATCGCCTTGATCTAGATGATGGCGGGTTTTTCCATTATGTTGGAGAGAGAATTCGATATCAGGTCGTGATATTGCAATGCGTTTGAAGACTTCTTCGCAGTGAGAGAATTCAGTGGCTTCTGTCTTTAAAAATTTACGACGCGCTGGAATATTATAATAAAGGTCGTTAATATTGATAGTCGTTCCAGTAGTCAATGCCGTTGGTTCTGGTTGTGAAATTCGCCCGTCTGCTACCATTACTTGCCAAGCATGCTGATCATCTGCGTGTAGGCTGGCTAGTGACATACGTGAAACGGCAGCGATGCTGGCTAATGCTTCGCCACGAAAACCTAAACTTTCGATGTTTTCTAAGTCTTCTAATGTATTGATTTTACTAGTTGTATGGCGAGAAAGTGCTAAAGCTAAATCATCCTTTTGTATTCCAATGCCATTATCTGTAACACGAATTAGCTTGATGCCACCTTGAATAAGTTGTACTGAGATTTTGGTTGAATTTGCATCAATACTATTTTCCAATATTTCTTTGAGTGCCGCAGCCGGGCGTTCAACAACTTCGCCTGCAGCGATTTGATTAATTAAGAGTTCGGGGAGAAGTTTAATGTCAGTCATAAGAATATTGGAGTAATGGTATATAGCACTAATGCAGCAATATGCGAGTTATTTTATTTTAGATATACTTGGTGTGTGTATTTTACACTTTAAATTTTATTTAATTGCACAGCAGATTTTCCCTTGTTATTGTCTAACGTTATCATTGTCATACAAATAAATCATGCTGAGTTTTATTAAGGCGTGTGTTCCTATCTAATAATGTGAGAAAGAGCGCTTTCTTCATTAAGTTATTTATTTAAAATAATAGATGCCGGGTTATACTTTGCAGCTAAATGAATATTATGAATATGGTTTAATGAATTGTTAACGTTTTTCTGGCAACACAAGACGTGAAAAATAATTAACGTAAGGATATAATGACACAAGACGAACAAAAACAAGCGGTTGCAAGAGCCGCGATTGAGCAAATTCCACTTGGCTGTATTGTTGGTGTGGGAACGGGTTCAACAGCAAATTATTTTATTGATGAACTAGCTAAAATCAAGCAAAAAATTGAAGGTGCGGTTGCAAGTTCTGAAGCAACAGCAGAGCGCCTTAGAGGGTATGGAATAGAGGTTTTAAGCTTAAATGATGTTGATGATTTACCTGTCTATGTTGATGGTGCCGATGAGGTTACCGAACATCTGCATATGATTAAAGGTGGCGGTGGTGCTTTAACTCGAGAGAAAATTGTCGCTGCTGTCGCGAAGAAATTTATTTGCCTTGCAGATCAAAGTAAGCTTGTTGATGTGCTCGGAAACTTTCCATTGCCGGTGGAGGTGATTCCAATGGCTCGTAGCTATGTTGCGCGAGAGATTGCGCAACTTGGCGGGCAACCCGCCTTGCGTCAAGGATTCACTACTGATAACGGGAATGTCATTTTAGATGTGCATGGCTGGAAAATTATGAATCCAGTTGACCTGGAAGCAAAACTGAACCAAATGACTGGTGTTGTGACCAATGGTTTGTTCGCAAAACGTGGCGCCAATATTTTACTTTTGGGGACTAACAACGGCGTCAAAATATTTACGATTTAATTGTAAATGAATCATACATTCTTTTAGATTATTTACGTTTTTAAGCGGTTAAAAAATATCATGATTATTAAAGAACATATTTCCAAACAATTTGATGCTGACCTTGAAGAGGTGCGAACACGAGTACTTCAAATGGGTGGCTTTGTTGAGCAGCAAATTGAACACGCAATTGAGGCATTAACTAAAGGTGATGAGGAATTAATTGAACAAGTTATCTCCTATGATCATCGCGTTAATGCAATGGAGGTGTCAATAGACGAAATATGCAATCAAATTATTGCACGTAGACAACCTACTGCCAGTGATTTACGCATGATTATGATGGTGATTAAAACCATTACGGATCTTGAGCGTATAGGAGATGAAGCTGAAAAAATTGCACGTATGGCAAGACTGATTTACGCCGCTGATCGTATGCATATGCCACGTTTTGTTGAAATTAAGCATATGGCAAGTATGGCAATGGATATGGTGCACAAAGCGCTTGACTCGTTTGCTCGATTGGATCTTAATACAGCCGCACTGATCGTACGTCAAGACGAGCTTGTTGACGAAGAGTTTCGTTCCATCATGCGTCAATTGATTACTTTCATGATGGAAGATCCTCGAAAAATATCGACTTCATTGGAAATTCTTTTTGTAGCTAAGGCAATCGAACGTATTGGAGATCATGCTAAGAATATGTCTGAATATGTGGTTTATATGGTTAAAGGCAAGGATGTGCGTCATGTGACTGTCGAGGAGATTGAACGCGAAGTGCGAGAGTGACGACATATTCTAGAAGGTAGAAGACCTGAGTTATCGATTCCAGCAGGCGGCAACGGTGCCACCGGCGCCTTGCACACTCGTATTTGTTAGAGTAAATGTTCCGCAGACATCTCCAACCATTGAGCCAGCTGGTATCGCCTGAAGCGTAAAAGTATTCTGTGCTACAGCTTGCAAACTGATGTTGTATTGGATGGCTCCGCCCCCCGGTCTGGGCGATTGAGCAATAGGGAGCGCAACAGCAACTCCTCCTGGGGTCTGGTCATATCGGCTATTTTCTGTATAAAACTGTTCCATAAACTGCGCATTCTCAAGAAGTATTGCCTTAGCTACAGCTCGATTAGATTGCATTACGTGATTTTGATAAGAAGGGAAAGCAACCGCTGCGAGAATGCCAATAATTGCAACTGTCACCATCAATTCTATTAGTGAAAAGCCTTTTAGCTTATTAGTTCTTGTATTTGGTTTCATAATTCAGTCTGCCTTTATTTAATTTTCTGCTATCTTTTTTGCTTCTATAAATTGAATTTTTACTGAATTAGTTCTCGCCATGAAATTCGGCCACGTAAACCTGCAGCGCCTTTAGTCGCCGGTGTTACCACCGGTGTTCCATCAGGTTTTAAAGACACCAACACATCCTGTGTTTCGCCTCGAATTCGTGTTACACCACCAATCGCAAATCCAATTTCTATGCTTGCAGATAGTCCATCATTAGGAGCAATGACTCCATTTCTATTAATATCGAATGCAGGAATGGAGAGCATCGCGCCTGTCAAAAAGTCTACCGTACTTACAAAGCCTCTCCCTCCAAAATCACAGGGAGAAGTAGACGGCACAATCGACGTGAATGTAAAAAGACCATCTTCCAATGCAGGTACGCCTGTTAGTCTTTCGCCACTGACTGGTAGATTAAAATACCAGCCTTTGATAGTGGCAGAATAAGGCACCGGATTTTGAGTGGCGGTTCTAACCGTAGCATCTGTTACGACTTGCGCGACTAAATCTGATGATGTCACAGACCCTGTCAGGTTGTGATCCCATACACCATACATAGATTGTGTATTTGTATTTGTGGTATCTCCTGTTTCAAGATACTTTCCTGTGCCAAATAGAACTAATTGGCCGCCATCTGGGTGGAGGCTTACGACGGGTGGGGAAATGATGGGTTTGCTAATACCTGTTACAAAAAGTGGGGAGCCACCTAGAGCCATGCCCCAACTTGCTGGTGATGTAGACGTCACGTTAAATTTCCATAGGTTGCCCTTGATGTCACCGGCATAAATTGTATCAATCAAACCATTACCATCAGTATCAAATGGCCTTGGCGTAGAAAGGCCATTGCCTGTTCCTGCATCGGCGACCAACTTGATATAATCGGTGCCAATTGTCCAAGTCCCATCTTCTCCACCTGTTATAAACAACACATAAAGCACGGCTTTTCCGCCAGTACTGTTATAACCATTGCCGACCACCACAGCCCACTGATTATTTTCCATCTTTACGATTTGGCTGGCTTGGCCGTTAAGTGAATTAATCGGCGGGAGATTGTAACTGTAGCCCATGTCAACATCGTCGGAATCAGTAAATTCCCAAAGAAATATGTCTGCAGCATTGGCAGCACTAAAATTTGCAGGATTTGTTACATCCAATGCATAGTAGCCTTGACCGCCTCCATTTAGACCACCGACTAATACACTTTTCCAACTGGGCGTTGCACCAGTGACAGCATCAGCTACCAAGGGGGAGCTATCTACAAAATATCGATGATTGTCATTATAATCCTTGTTACTTAGCCTATTTAGATTCGCGTAAACCGTGTTAGGTACGTAGGCGATTAATTCTTTACCTTCATCTGCTGCAGCACAGCCGGTTGTTACGCCAGAAATACAAGCGTTGAAACCGTGCAGCATACCGTCGTTTGAACCAACATAGACTACTGGCATTCTGCCCTTGAAGGTGGTTCGAAAAGCAGTGTAGCCAGAATGATCTACATCAGAATGTCCTGCATTGGGTTTGTCTACATAGAAAGGTCCAGAATTGACAATATCTCCAAGTTTGCTTGTAGAACGACGACGTAATGTATTTACAACACTGCTACTGGCACAACTAAAAGTTCCGCCGTCACCCTCATTTATAGCATTTCCACGTATATATGCGACTCGTTCCGGGCCACAGTTATCGACCGTACCCGTAACATTTTTATCAAGCAATGCTTTTTGAGCCGTTGTCAGGTTGGCATATTCAAATGGCACGCCATCACTACTACCCTTAGTTATTATGACACGTGAGGCAGGTGAAATTGTGCCGGGTGCAAGTGAGACTGATCCTGCATCCCATTCTGTAGCGCCTAAAGAACCTGTTGTGTTAATGGGAATTGATAATAATTGCCCAGACCAGTCGCCACTATTGAATTTAGCTTGATATATACGCCCGTTTGTAATCAGAGAATTTGAATTTGCAGCCACTGCAGAGGCTGAGCCCGTACGTGCGATAATACTTGTCAGTGCATTTGACAAAGCATTAGCAAAGGTAGCCGGATCTGCAGCGCTAAAAAAGTCACCACGACTGTTGACCGCAGCGTGCCAGAGATCATCTATTTTTGCTGCATTACTAGAGGTAGGATCTGGCCATGCGACCGCTCCAGATGGTAACGCAGAAAGTGTGCCGTCGACGCCCAAACCCACCGTAAAGTTGACCATATGCTGCCAGAAAGCTGGGTCCGATGAATTGGTTGGCACTATGTTGAGCATGTCTGTGCGCAGATCATTTTTCCAATAGTGCATCGCAACATCAGCCAGCGTATCGCTAAAGCTATCGGAATAAGGCAATGCAGGTGTGTAGGCGTAAGTTGGCGGTGTGGCGGGAGAAGAATCGTTGGCGATGCTGGAGCCAGAAGAATTATCAGAATTCCCAATCCCTGGGTCAGAGCCGCTCCAATAACCATCCGTCATCAATATATTGTAATTTTGGCGGCATGCATGCTGCGTACCCCCATTCGTGCCGGGTGTTTCGCTCCACGGTCCTCTGTCGTCATTTCGTTTAAAATATTCACCAACGTGCTGCATTGAAGTTCTTAATGGCGTGCCAGCAGCTGGAATTGTGTGTCCGTAAAGATTATTAAAGAAGCTTGTTCTGTCTGTGCCGGTGAACTGTCTTACACCACTGATCACCGATCCTGTTGATGCACCGTCAATAGTAGAGCTGCCCTGATTAATAGCTGCAAAGCCTACACGCATTGTGTTGCCCTGTGCTGAGAATGCTCTACCAATACCTGCACGAGCTAATAAGACACGTGAACGGTAATAGGAATACCAGTTAGCAAAATTCTGTATTTCTTCATCATAAGTACAGGAGGGTGCAGCGGCACAATCTGATCGACTTGCGCCGCCAACATAAGTTGAGCCGGATCTGATTTCAACTTGTGTATAACTACTGGCTGAATTAATGCTGCCACTGTTATATTGAAAATACACGGCAGGATAAAAACTTCTTGTGTCCCATGAAGTCCTGTTCCCATTATTTCTCAGCCATTTAGCATTTTGGTGGTTATTGACAGTTAGATTGCGGCAACCTGCACCGGTATCCATGGGGTTATGCGGCGCGCAAGTAGGGCTCGCATCACTCATCAGAAACCCATCAGAATTGCTCCAGGGCAAGTATCTTACTGCGGGATTATAATAAATTTTGTTGACGTGACTTGAGCGTAAAGAAGCCGTGTATTCATTGGAGGAGTCAAAATCGGACCCGTTAAAACCAACCACGTAATTATTATAATCACTTCCACCATAAATGCCCGATGCACGAGGAAACATGTAGCGCACGTCTTGTTTAATCAAATTATCCGGCATAATCTCAAACTGCATCGACCCAGAGTCATCGAGAGTAAACATGACATTAGGAGAAATGTTGCCACCTAAAAAAAGTGGGCTATTGGATAGCGGTGATAGAGCGTGAGATTGGCCTGCAAAAATAAGCGGTAAAAGTACTGCGTATTTTAATGTCATTAAGTGTATTTGGTTTTTTCTCACGATTTGAATTTCCTCTTCATATGCTGGGTGGCTAAGGCCTGAATATTTCTTGCAGCCGAACTACTGTGCCAAGTTGGGCACCTTGTGCGCGTACTGTAATGCGATAGTAATAGCGTGCGCTGCTACTACCCGGAGTGTTTTTTTGAATGCCCTCAATTAGATAAGTTGGTGGTGCGAGAACACCCGTTGGTAAGGCGGGTGCAATATAGGGAAAGCCATTAGTAATAAAAGTATTTCCTACTGTATAAGTAACCGGGCAATCGGGTGTGCAGTTAGTCGTCCATGCATAATCAGTAATCGCTGCACCCGGTTCACCTGGCGCAGAATTTCCTGCACCGTAATAACAAAGCCCGTTGGTACACGCTGCATCGAAATCAGTTACGCCATCAATAGGGTTAGGCACATTTGTTCCGGGGTCATTATCGCGAATATGCTGTTCAGCATAGCGTAAGCCTAATTCTGCGGCTTGTAGTGCGAGATTGCGATCGCGTAAATTACCAGCCATGCGTTCTTCTAATGTAGATGTCTTCATGGCTGTAACACCAAGTAATGAAATAGCGACTAGAAACACTAAACCGGTGATAAATACGGCGCCTTGCTGTTTGTGTGGTAATAGAAGGTTCATTTTCATGGCAGAATATTCACTCGATTACGCAAATTAAATGTACCTGTGAAAGCTCGTCTTAGCCGTCTATCTGCGGGAACAGCGACAGCTACTCCGTTACAGTCGAGGTAAGTGCCGGCAGCGGAAACAACAACATTTGTTTTCTCAGAGCGAATCAGTACGCAAACACGAGCAGTAACAACTTGCTCCCAAAGAGGATCGGCAAAAGCAGCTGGAGCTGCAATATATTGGTTTGCTGACTGATCGTTGGTTGTATCAATTCCATAAAGAATTTGTAAATCTTCTATGTTTTCTAATATAACATTGCCAGTGGGTGGTGGACCTGGAATGGCAGGTGTAATTTCGTTAGCACCTTCGCACTGTAATTCTGCGTTGGCGACATCCAGATTAAAATGATTCTGGATGGTCGTTCTACCGGCAGCGACCTCTGCTGGGTCTATAGTAGTGCTGCAACTTGTATCCCCGGTTACGCCATCGTATTGCACAGTTAGAGTATCAGGGGCGCCTGCAGCACCATCGGCACCTGTGATGGCTACGCCTGCGAAAGCAACCTTGAAACCAGTAAACGGGATTTCTGCATAACCTGCTTGCTTAATACTGTTCCCAATAATTTCTAACGCAAATCGGCCGCTTTCTTGTATGCGCGCATTATCTTCTTGCATACGAAAAGCTTGGCGGTTGCTGGTAAAAATCGTGCCAATCACCAGCAGTATAATAAGGCCAATAGTCATAGCGATCATTAACTCGACTAATGTGAAGCCTTGCTGAGCATTTGACTTTCGTTTTTTTGTGCCGGTATTTAGCTCAGCTGGATAACGCTGCGTGATTAATTTCATGGTGATATCCTTGTCACAAAACAACGTGTATCAGCAGGTGTGCCGTCGAGACATGCGGGATCAACAATCCCTCCCATGTCTTTTTCTGCCCACATCAGCGTGATTAAGAACCCATTTGCTAAATCACCAGCTACAGTTCCAGCCCCATTAGGAAGAACTGCGGCATTGATAGTATTCCATTGCGCCTGATCATAAGTTGCCATTTGTCCAAAATCGCATTCAGCAGCGAAACAGTCATTGGCGACGGGAATATCCGCTGCGATGGCGTCGTAGCTTCCTGCGCGTACACCAGCCAGGTTGGCACGCATACGATCAGCCATATCTAATGTTTGCTGGGTGGCGATTGAGCGGTATTGTGCTGTCGTATTAGCGCGCATTCCAGCTGTAATTAAGTTTGCCATCCCTAACAAACCGAATGAAAGTATTAAAACCGTTACCAACACTTCTATCATGCTAAAACCGCTCTGGTTCTTAAGTGTTTTGCCGTTGGCACTATGATTTCTTAGCATGTGCCGCCGCCTGTTTCTGTTCGTAAACGACCTTGATTATTCAGGATTAGGCGTTTAGCTTTGGTAGCGCCCCGATTATCGCACAAAGAAAAAGTGCCATTAAATCCAGTAGCAAAACCACTTGCTGCAAATGTTACTCTCGCTCCGTTATTGTAATTTAATGAATTGCCGCCAGGTAATGGCGAGCCAACCTGGATGATTTGTTCGCCAGCGTCGACTACACCATCGTTATTCGTATCAGTAAATACTAGCCAGCCGTTTGTCCAGACTGCTCCGCCATTGCAAGCGGTGCCATTCGTGCTGGAACAGATGGTGGCTGGGCTACTTCGTTTAATAGCCTCGCTTTTGGTTAACATCATGGCAGAATGAAAACTATTGCTCTGTGCAATAAGTTGGCTATCTTGAACGAATACTCGGTAGCTTGGTGCCGCGATGGTTAACATAATGCTGGCCACACTTAACGTAATGAGTAGTTCTATAAGGGTAAAGCCTCTGTTGGACGTTTTGTATTTCACATTTCTTCCTCTGGCTTCCGAACATTTTTATTACGACCAAAATCTAAGTTATCTTTAGTAACTTGTCGGTTAGTTCTGCTTTAAGTATATGAAAAGAAATGTATTTAAGTTTATGCAAGGCTGTAGGAAACAGCTCTTTCTCATTGTGTACGCCCAGTATGGGCATGAACTAATGAGGCGAAAGTCCTCTGTAGGAAGCCGTTAGCAAAACTGCGAGCTGATGAATAAGAACATCATGGGTCTGTCGGAAAATAGCAAAAATGACAGTTTTTAGAGTATTTATTCAAATAAAAACAGAAGGTTAATAATTCAGTTTTTGCGAAAAAAGCTATTATTCGACAGACCCATCATATAAGGCGTAGGCTGAAGGCGAGATGGCACAAGAGACATCTAAGCCACGTGATCTAACGGCCACCGTAAATGATGCAGCAGTGCAGTGACTGTTTATGTCCTTATCTGAGGAGATCTGTTTGACAGGCGATTGGTATAAAATCAGTAAGGCGCTGGTATATAAGTGCCGTGGCTTCTTTGACCCCATCGCCAAAGGAGAGCGAACCAGATGGAAGCCGATAGCGCTTTGCTGGGTAACTAGCGAAGTGATTAAGCAGAAGTCAGCAGATGGCATAGTAGCCAAATGCTCACCGTAATGGGTGGAACAGGGTGAAGGCCTGAACATTTTGAACAAAGGAGGAGCCTTGTCACACTTGAATACACGAACGCCGCCCGGCGATGACGTGACTCAGCGTAGCGACCTGAAGCCAGCCTTTAGCATTGAACTGTTTGAGCGCGCATTACAGCGGGGAAACCTGCAGGCTGCATGGAAACGCGTTCGAGCCAATAAAGGAGCAACTGGCATTGATGGCATGACTATTTGTGAATTCCCCGCTTGGGCAAAATCTGGCCATTGGAAAGCCGTGGCTATCGAACTGGAAACAGGATGATACAAGCCAGCACCGGTCAGGCGTGTTGAAATTGATAAACCAGATGGCGGAACCCGCCAACTAGGCATTCCAACCGTCACGGATCGTGTGATCCAGCAAGCCATTCCCCAAGTCCTCATGCCTATTTTTGACCCTGATTTTTCGAACAATAGTTTCGGGTTTCGTCCGGGGCGTAATGGGCAGCAAGCGGTTAAACAGGTTCAAAACATCATCAAGGAAGGACGCCGCTTCGCGGTGGATGTTGATCTGTCAAAGTTCTTTGGCCGAGTTGATCACGCACCTTGGCTATAAAATGAAGGACAAGCGTTTACTCAAACTGATTAGCTGTTATTTACGAGCTGGGGTTATCGATAACCAGTTCACTATAGAAAGTCGGGAAGGTGTTCCTCAAGGCGGGCCGTTATCGCCACTATTGGCGAATATTATGCTCGATTCATTGGACAAAGA
>JAJFJH010000117.1 GCA_021774155.1 Nitrosomonas sp. | reverse complement strand
CTCCATCGAAAACGTAGTTTGCCAAACCAGAGCAGATATAAGTATGGAGCGGCAAACGACGAAAACCAGATGTAAAGAGTACCTGATCATGCTCGATGTCCGAGTCTTTTGTTTAGGATCCGCAAAGTAGAAATACGCATGATAGACTAACACGCTACGAGGAAGTGACTATTGACTAATTCAACTTGCCCAACCGTCAAAATGTTCATCACAAGAGAAGCTTAATACCCGGCAAGTTCAATCCCAGCCGCCACCCGCCAGGCGTTTAGGCCAACAAAAAATCCATCACGGAGTGAGTGTGGAATCGTTGCCGCACTCACTCCGGATGGACATTCTATCTAGCCCTAACAATCTTGTTGCTTCAACCTAATCCATGAATTACTGACCGGATAGTTCTGAATTAGGAATTTCCATTCTTGCAATGACCCGGTCGCCACGCGCCGGTCGGTCGATGGGTAATTGGTCCAGACGACCATAGCGCCGCATATCAACCCACCTGTGACCTTCGCCAAAAAGGGAGTAGCGTTTTTCGTGAAGTACCCGGTCCAGGCCGTTTGCTGCGCTCGTGCCGCTGTAATCGCCCAAGCCTGCGGCGGCCCGTACCGCATTCATATCCGCCTCGGCGGCAGCAAAATTACCCAGACCAACATTGGCCTCAGCGCTCAGCAGAATCAACTCCTCATTTCTGATAATCGGGTAGGGCGACACATTGGTCTCGGCTATAACCGCGGCCAAATCAGAGGAGAGCTCATCAAAGACATCTGCCGGTGAGCGCTTAAATGTCTTTGAAGAAAAGCGCGTATCACCCGCTTCCGCGTCCGTTTCAAACGTTTGATGGGCGTGCAGTTTCACGAAAGCCCCATCTACTATTTCAAAGTTCGGGTTAGTCTGATCGCCGGCTGCCGTACTATAGATGTGATGGACACCCGTACTGAGATCACCACCCGAATTCATGAAAGATGCTTGCAAAGCGGTGAGTGCAGCGCTGAAGTTTCCACGATACACAGCTACCCGACCAGCAAGGGCCCGATTGAACTGCGCGAAGCTGGCAGGTGTATCAAAGCCGGCAAAACCACCCGAAAGCTGGAACAGGAATGAACTGCCGGCCGATGCCAGCGCGGCATTTGCGGTGTTCAGATCATTTTCGATAAAATCGAAGGCCTCTGCGCGCGAGGCAAACGGCACCGACAGATCCCCGTCAAAATTCAAACGTAAGGCCCGGCCTTGCGCATCTTCATCAACATAGTTCAGCACCATCAACAGGTTATAGGCACGCATGGTGCGCGCATACCCTTCGATACCCGCTTGCACTTCGCCTGACAAATCAGCCGAGCGATTAAGAAGTTCATTGCACAACGCGATGACGCGGTACCGGGTAGTCCAGGGCGTTTGTGACAGAAAACCACCGGGATCGATGGGGCCGAAAAGCAATTCACCCGTGAACCTCGGATCAGCCGGCTCGAAAAAATATCCCTCGCGACCCAAGGTCATGGTGGCTTCAACATAAAAACGCAAGCCGTTTCTCATGTCCGTTTCAATCCCGATTGCCAGCGTCTGGATTGAAGCGCTATCCAGGGAAGGTGCATTAGGATTGTTGAAATCCTGCGATTCACATCCCATATAAACCGAAACAGAAACAAGCAGCGCCAAAACAACCCAGCGCGTGGCTCTCTTTGCTTTGTATGACTTCGTTAACTTTTTCATCTTTACGCTCCCTTCTGGGCTGATTAAAGGCCAAATGCTACATTAAAGTAAAACTGTCGCGAAGATGGAAAAGGCAGTGTATCGACACCACGCGCGACCACGTTACCGAACTGGCTGACCTCGGGGTCGTAACCATCGTAATCGGCAATCATGAGCAAGTTACGGCCAGCAACGCCTATCCGGAAATACGACAACTGGCCACCAAACAAATTGTTGACCATCGAACTCGGCAGTGAGTATGACAGACTCAGCTCTCTCAGTTTGAGATACGCTGCACTCTCGACATAGGGAGACGTGATTGTTCCCAGAACCGTCAGGCGCTGTACTCCGGCAGCACCTGTGCTGGTTGATCCGTCAGGCAAGGTGAACGTCACCTGGTCATCAAAGTCAGCCGATGTGCCGCCCAGATCCGTCAGCAGCTTGCCCAGGTTGATGACGTCGCCACCCTTCTGCCAGTCCCACAGAAAGCTGAGGTCAAAGTTGCCGAACTTAAGGTTATTGTTGAACGACACATTGAAATCCGAATTGGCATTACCGAGGATGTTCGTGATGCTGCCGTCATCGTTGAACACTGACTCCGCCCCAACGATGGCCGTGGGTGAGAAGCCTTGTTGCACCCGCATTTCACCTAAAAAGAGTGCGAATCCACCATGACCAAATGGGTCAACATCCAATTTGGTAATCTCGGAATCAGTGGTGAAAAAGTTAATCCGTGAAGTCCAGTTGAGATTTTTCGAACGGATGGGGGTTAGGCCGAGTGAGACTTCCCAACCCGTAGTCCGCATTTCACCGGCGTTGGTTGATATGGCCGAGAAACCACTCGAAAAGGGCACTTCAGCCTCTAAGATGAGGTCCTCAATGTTTTGTCTATAGTACGAAAGCTCCAGGATGCCGTTGCCGTTCAGTATGGTGGCATCGAAGCCAACCTCGATCTCCTTGGTCCGCTCCGGTTTAATATTGGGGTCCCCGGTCAAGCCGGCTGGCCGCAAGCCCGTCCGCCCGCCTATATTTTCCGTAATCAAGTTTGAAAACTTGGCGTTTGCTTTCGGCAGATTGCCAGTTTCGCCATAAGCCGCTCTCAGCTTGAATTCGGATGAAAGGCCGGAAAGCCCGTCCCAAAGCCCATATTCAGACAAGCGCAGGGAGGCTGAAGCTTTTGGATAAATGAAGTAGTGGTCCGTGTCGCCGTTGGCGCTGCTGGCGTCTCCGCGCAGCCCGCCGGTCAGGTAGATTTTTTCGTTTAAATCAACCTCTTCCTGAACAAAAAAGCCGCGTTCCCTCTGTTTCTCTATAGTTTGAAACACTTGAATGCTGGCCGCCTGATCGACGCTTGATTGCGTCTGGACCAAGCCATTGGCATTGACCAACACATTATTCTGATTGCGGTTTTCAAACTGCAGGCCACCCGTTGTTCTGAAAGTAATATTGGCGTCTGTGGTGTAACTATGGGTTCCGTTGAAGTACAGGTTGGAAAAGGTGCTTTCCGTCTCTCCGATAATCGATTCACCCGGTAAGCCTGAGTCACGCTCGAACTGCAGCTCATTCGGGGAAAAAACAAAGTGTTCGGCTGAGAAGAAATCGACGCCTGCGATAGCATTAAAATCAAGGGTTTGATTCTGGCTTTTCAGAAGATTCCAATCCAACCGCAGGGAATTGATGGTCCGGTAAACCGTCTCTTTGTTCTTCAACAAAGCGATGCTCTCGGCCGGATTGGAGCCGGCAAAGGGATTGGCCACAAAATTGCCGTTTGCATCTTT
Source organism: Nitrosomonas sp. (assembly GCA_021774155.1). GTDB lineage: Bacteria > Pseudomonadota > Gammaproteobacteria > Burkholderiales > Nitrosomonadaceae > Nitrosomonas. The sequence continues at coordinate 2,357 of JAJFJH010000117.1, read as the reverse complement.
TGCCTCGATGTCTACAAAACTGGGGGTGAATGCAAGAGCAAACCCCAGGGTTGTTGTGCCGGCGTTCTCATTTCCGGTTATGGAACGGTCCGACTCAGTGCGCGCAAACGTAGTATAAGCGCTTAGTTTGAGCCGATCGCTTATTTTGTGGTTGACGTTTGCCTTGCCGGAAAACTTCTGATAGCCGGTGTTCGCAACGATGCCGTCCTCATCCTGCACGAGGCCGCTGACATAAAACTGTGTTCTTTCCGAACCACCGCGAACACTCAACGTTGTCTCACTGAGGAAGCCGGTTTCACCGAACAGAACATCTTCCTGGTCGATAAACCTGCCACCATTGGCATTGAAAGCATCAAGACCCGCCTGACCGTATTGATCTTCAGCCGTGGCAGCCGTAAAGCTACGGGTACCGATGTCATTCAAAATGGTCGTGATACCTATTTGCTGCGTTACGTCAATGCGAGTCTGGCCCGCTACGCCGCTCTTGGTTGTGATAATGACAACACCGTTACTCGCTTTGGATCCATAAAGAGCAGCAGCGCTGGCCCCTTTCAAGACCTCGATATTTTCAATGTCGTTGGGATTAAGATCCGCGATGCGGTTGGTCGGCTGGCCTTGTGGAGTGGCGCTTCCCGCACCGGTTGCATCGGTGACTAAATCAAGACCTGATTGCACGGCGGCGTTGCTGACAATCACGCCGTCAACCACATACAGTGGTTGCGTAGAACCGGTGATGGTAGCGGTGCCACGCAGATTCACGTTGATACCACCGCCAGGTGCGCCGGAATTCTGGGTGACGGTAACCCCTGCAATCTTACCACTAAGCGCCCGTTCAAATGTTTGTGCCGGCGCAGGTACCAGTTCCTTCGCAGAGACGGTTCCGACGGAATTTGCCAGATTTCTTTTCTTAACTGAAGTGGCCAGTCCGGTCACGACAATTTCTGACACTTTGAGCACGTCCTCGCGCATACTGACTTCCAGGTTATTCGTGCTGGCGATGACGTCAACCTCCTGGGTTATGAAGCCGATAAAGCTAATCTCAAGGGTTGCCTCACTACTGTTCGGCAAAAGGAGTTGAAACGTGCCATCCGCGCGGGTCGCGGTACCAAGGTTGGTGCCTTTTACAGAGATATTCGCGCCCGGCAGTCCTTCGCCAGAGGTTGTCACTGTCACTTTTCCAGAGATTTCCAGACCTTGTCCAAACGCAAGCGACACACAAAGTATCGCCATCCACACGACGAAAAATGCTATTCGTGTTCGTCTCATAATGCCTACCTCATTCAGTTTGTGAATATATAAAATGGATATATACAGAGGATGTAGCGTCATAGAGAAGACAATTGCTCAGCCGGACTTCATATCCAAACCTCCATCGTAAAGGATGAGACAACATTCATGTTGACAGTGCCTGGTACAGATTGCTGATGGACGATGTTTTTAGGATTTGTGCTCTATGGTCAAACGCTGGCCCACTACGTAAACAACTTCAACTCTTGCGAATTGTCACAACACCGCAACATTTGAGCCATCAAGTTTCCATGCACTCATGCCCTGCATAATAACAGGTCGGTTAAATGTCGGCCTGCATGGGGAAATCGAACCTAATCAGGGTAATTTTAACCCAACTAACAACGTGGAGCCAACAGGTACTAACCTCCATTTGCACAAAGAGGTTTATGGCAACTACCGTGCAAGCATCTGCATACCAAATGGAAATATTTGTCACATGTAACAAGTTATAAGATAACTTTAAAAAACTGCTGCCTGAGAGGGTCTGAGGGATTCGACACATGACGATATGTTACGATTATGCAACTCAAAGTCACGAAGAAGCTCGCGGGTAGGTTGGGATTGTACCTGGAAACAAAATGGTCAATTGCTATTGCGGATGAAACAGCCACAGCACTGCAACGTGCACCTTCCGACCATCGCTGCCTGCTTTGAGCTGAGTCGATTGTACATTGCTTCAATCGAGCTTCAGTCAGCGAAGCTCCGGCTATTAGTTTTCACTTAACCTGTGGCTGGCCGTAGCGTCCAGATCGAATTTGTAGATTCTCTTAAGCTCCGCGATTATCTTCAATGAGTCCTGACCAAAAGGGGTCTTGCCTTCAAAATTGTGCAAAATCATCCCTTCCAGCAAATCGCCCAAAGTGAAGTCGTGGTATTCTGCCAACGCCTTCAAGATCTTCAGGATGCGTTTCTCGATCCGGATGCCGGTTTGAACCCGTTCCACCGTTAACGACATCTTCGCGCTGGGTGCATTTTTCTTTGCCATGCTTACTCCTGGTCAATTCATGTAATGTACGAATGTATCTGAATCATACTCAGAGTCAACGGTTTTTTGAGACTAGTTGGTT
>JAJFJH010000116.1 GCA_021774155.1 Nitrosomonas sp. | reverse complement strand
TCTTGTTTGTTTTACTAGTTATTACAGGTTTTGTTTGGTTTCTTGATTTCTTCGTGCTGCGGCATAAACGCGGGCCTAATGAAAGCGAGCCTTGGTGGATAGAGTATCCAAAAAGTTTTTTCCCTGTTATTTTAATCGTGTTTAGTTTGCGATCTTTTGTAGTGGAGCCTTTCAAGATCCCATCGGGTTCTATGATTCCAACATTGATTGTGGGTGATTTTATACTAGTTAATAAGTATACCTATGGTATCCGCTTACCTGTTATCAACAAGAAAGTGATCGATCTTAATGAACCAAAGCGCGGTGAAGTGATGGTGTTTCGTTATCCAGCAGACCCTTCAATTGATTACATTAAGCGTGTTGTCGGTTTGCCAGGTGATACCGTGTTGTATCAAAATAAACGGCTGACTATTAATGGTGAGCCTGTTGAGACTAAATATGAGTCAGAATATAAATACCTTGAGTCAGGTTTAGGTTATGTTTATACCGATTTCTTTCATGAGCTCTTGGGAGAAGAGAGCCATACGATCATTACGGAACCAGATGTTCCTGGAATACAAATGTCTGGTATCCACCAATTTCCTTATCGAGAGAACTGTACTTTCAATATGTCCGGTTTTATCTGTGTTGTTCCAGAAGGTAATTATCTAACACTGGGCGATAATCGTGATAGTAGTAGTGATAGCCGTTATTGGGGTTTTGTTCCGGAAGAAAACATTGTTGGAAAGGCATTTATGATTTGGTGGAATTTCAATGCATTTGATCGCATTGGATTATCGATTCAATAAATGAGGTGCTGCCGATTAATTCTTATTCTAATGGCTGATATCTTCTACTAAGCTCATGCTGATTAATGATTTTATAGAATAACTTGGGTCAAGGAGAAGGCTATGTATTACGGTACATATAGAACGCAGCAAAGAGGAATTAGCTTGTCAGGTTTGTTGATATGGTCGGTAGTACTTGTTATGGTGGCCATTTTAGGTATGAAATTAGCGCCAGTCTATATCGAGTATGCGACCATCCAAAAAGCATTGGTTGGCATAGCCAGTGATCCAAATTTCAAAGATACTACACCACGGCAGATTAGAGAATCATTTCTTAAGCGCTCGCAAATTGATGATATCAGGGCGGTAACTGGGAATGATATTGAAATAAAAAAAGAAAATAAGCAACGGATTCTGGAGGTTAATTATTCGGTAACAGTACCCGTTGTTGCGAATATTTCGTTGTTTATTGAATTTAATGCAACAAGCCACTAAATACGCATGCACAAGGACGCAAAATATGATCAATTTTGTCATAATATAGGCCATAGTTTTAAAAATTTAGCTTTGTTGCGCGAAGCGTTGACGCATCGTAGCCATAGTACGCCGCATAATGAACGGCTTGAATTTTTGGGCGATGGCGTACTTAATTGTGCCGTTGCTGGTTTAATTTTTAAGCTTTGTCCTGAGCTCCCTGAAGGAGACCTGTCGAGGTTACGTGCGAATCTTGTTAATCAGAAAGCGCTAAATAAACTTGCCTTGGAACTCAATTTAGGCGAGTTGATGCGGTTTGGTGATGGCGAGCTGAAAAGCGGTGGAAATCGTCGTCCATCAATCCTTTCAGATGCGTTGGAAGCCGTTTTGGGTGCTGTTTACCTTGATAGTGATTTTGCAAAAGCGGAAGAAGTGGTTGCGACGCTTTACATGCCATTACTCGACAATCTAGATCAAAAGACACTCGGTAAAGACCCAAAAACGTTATTACAAGAATACTTGCAAGGCCTCAGGCTTGCACTTCCTGAGTATTCTATTATTTCAACGGTTGGTAAAGCGCATGAAAAGAAATTTAAAGTGGCCTGTGTTGTTACAAAATTCAATATTAGGGCCATAGGCGATGGCGGTAGCCGTCGTTGTGCTGAACAAGCGGCAGCAAAAGAGGCCTATAAAATAATTAAAAAACTCAGTATTAGTACTTCTTCAACTTGACATTTTAGGATGCAGCGTTCACAAGATGTATCAAAACAAGGCGCAGTACGCAGACAAAGGTTGTGTTCTCTTGGCAAGTGCTGCAACGCGGTAACACTGGAAAGCTAACTGTATTCTAAAATATCAAATTGAAGGAGTGCTGGGAAGTAAACCACTCTTACGTAAATCATTTCATTAAAGGAATACGTTACTGTGATCATTTTTAAGAATGAATAATCACGCTAATTTTCAAACAGGTTTTATCGCTATTGTTGGACGGCCCAACGTTGGTAAATCAACCTTGTTTAATCATTTAGTGGGTCAGAAGGTAAGCATTACATCGAGAAAAGCGCAAACAACGCGTCACCGGATTAATGGGATTTTAACGGACAAGCAATCGCAGTTTGTTTTTGTGGATACGCCAGGTTTTCAGACTCAGCATACTAATCGTTTGAACAACATGATGAATCGTGTTGTGACCCAGAGCCTAAAAGAAGTCGACGTGGTGCTTTTTATAATAGAAGCACTACATTTTGATGATCGCGACAAATTGATTTTAAAGCTGTTGCCGAATAATAAACCGGTGATACTTGTTATCAACAAAATTGATAATGTCGCGGACAAAACGCTGTTATTGCCATTTCTTGATGAAATGGCTAAGTGTTTTGCTTTTGATGCAATGGTGCCGATCAGTGCAGAGAAAAAAATTCAGTTACCTAATTTATTAGATTCAATACGCCCTCATTTGCCGCAAGGCGTTCCTCTTTTTGATGAAGATGTCATTACCGATCGTAATGAGCGTTTTGTTGCGGCTGAATTGGTGCGTGAGAAGCTTTTTCGATTGATGGGAGATGAAATCCCTTATGCAACAAGCGTTGTCATTGAAGCGTTTAAAATAGAAGGCAGCTTACGCCGAATTCATGCCTCAATTATCGTAGAAAAAGCCAATCAGAAAGCAATTGTCATTGGTAAAAATGGCGAGAAATTAAAAGCAATTGGCACACAAGCACGCAAAGAGATGGAAGTTTTTTTTGGCGGCAAAGTGTTTTTGCAAATTTGGGTAAAAGTAAAGAGTGGTTGGGCTGATGATTCAAAAGTACTCAGAAGTTTGGGGTATGATTAAACCTGTTTATATTATGTATGACGTTTTATCCAGAGAAAACTAGAAACTATGATTGAGCTAGGCGTAAATATTGATCATGTTGCGACATTGCGTCAAGCACGTGGTACAACTTATCCCAATCCTATCGATGCGGCATTGCTCGCCGAGACTGCGGGTGCCGACGCAATTACGTTACATTTACGTGAAGATCGACGCCATATTCAAGATGCTGATGTGGAAATTCTGCGTGAATTATTAACCACACGCATGAACTTGGAGAGTGCGGTTACGGATGAAATGATAGCCATAGCATTACGCATCAAACCACAGGATGTTTGTTTAGTACCAGAGCGAAGAGAAGAGTTAACAACGGAAGGGGGGTTAGATGTTGTCCGGCACTTCGATCAAGTAAAACGCGCATGTGGCATTTTGGCCGATGCAGGTATTTTAGTTTCCCTATTTATTGACGCAGATCGTTCGCAGATCAATGCGGCTGCTAATACAGGTGCGCCAAAGATTGAGATTCATACAGGTGGGTATGCTGATGCACAGTCTGTTGAGTTACAACAAAGTGAATTGCGTAGTATCCGGGAGGCTGTGGATTATGGCTTGAATAAAGGGCTAATAGTAAATGCTGGGCATGGTTTGAATTATCAAAATGTTCAAGCCATCGCTTCTATTCCTGGCGTTTCAGAACTCAACATTGGCCACGTGATTGTCGCCCAAGCGATATTTGTAGGTTTTGAGCAAGCAGTACGGGAAATGAAGCGATTAATTCATGAGGCGAAATGATTTACGGAATCGGCACAGATATTGTTGAACCATCACGTATTGCCCGATCTTTAAAGCGATATGGCGATCGTTTTGCTAAGCGAATATTAGCGGATACTGAATGGTTAGAATATACACATAGTACCAAGCCAGAAAGATTCATAGCCAATCGTTTTGCGGCTAAAGAGGCGTTGTCTAAGGCTATGGGGACTGGGTTGCGTCATCCGGTTAGTTTAAATTATATTGAAGTCGCCCATGACGCTTTAGGAAAACCATATTTTAAATTTCATACAGAGCTTAAGCAAATGATTAGCAATGAAGGCATCATTAATCATCATCTTTCTATTAGTGATGAGGTTAATCTTGTCTGTGCCTTCGTGGTTTTGGAGAAATAACCATGACACTCGGGCCAATTATGCTCGATGTCGAAGGCACGACGCTGAACGCTGACGACAAAAGAAGATTACTACACCCTTTAACGGGGGGTGTTATTTTATTTACGCGTAATTTCTCATCCTATAGGCAGCTCACCGAACTGGCGGCTGAAATACATGCTTTAAGAAGTCCCTCGTTGTTAATCGCAATCGATCACGAAGGCGGTAGAGTGCAGCGTTTTAAAGAAGACTTTACGCGCCTTCCGGCCATGCGTGAGCTTGGTAAAATTTGGGATGCAAGTCCAAGTCGTGCACAGCATCTAGCACAGCAAACGGGTTATGTATTAGCTGCTGAATTAAACGCTTGCGGCATAGATTTAAGTTTTACGCCTGTGTTAGATATCGATCATGGACAAAGTTTTGTGATCGGTGACCGTGCTTTTCACAGCGATCCTCAAGTGATTGCCAAGTTAGCACACCACCTGATGCTCGGTTTGAAATCAGGAGGATTAATGGCTGTTGGCAAACATTTTCCAGGTCACGGGCATATCCAAGCCGACTCTCATTTAGAAAAATCGGTAGATGAACGGCCATATGTAGACATAGAAATGGATGATATGGTGCCATTCCAGCAAATGATTGGCTTTGGATTAGCAGGTATCATGTCAGCACATGTGATTTATCCTAAAGTTGACCAAAATCCGGCTAGTTTTTCAAGTGTATGGCTTAAAGACATTCTGCGCAAAGAGCTAAAGTTCGATGGTTGTATTTTTAGTGATGACCTGAGCATGTTGGGTGCGGCACATTTAGGTAATATCGTTGTGCGTACAAAGGCTGCACTAAATGCAGGCTGTGATATGGTGCTGGTGTGTAACAACCCTCAGAGTTTGGATCAACTTTTAGCTGAATTAGAATGGGATATGTCTGCGGTTAGCCTTGCGCGGCTTGCACACATGCATGGAAAATGGCCACACCCTATTACCATGATAAATTTGCGTGAAAATGCTGATTATATTAAGGCTGTTAAAGAAATTAGCGGCATAGGAATCTGTAATCGAGAATTGCCGTTATAAGCCGATAAATTTTTTCAAAGACCTGATGTCAACGTCAGCATTCCTCATAGCCTTCCTTCAATCTATAAATGTTTCTTCATTTCTTAAGGAATCGCTCCGATCCAAACAAAGATGGCAATTATAAAATATAGAACGATGAAGTAACTCTTTGTTGTAAAAGGGACAACAGATTTATCTTCTGAATATAAAAAAGCCATCATCATTATTGCATATCCTCAGAATTAGTATTACCATGCCATACTAAACAATGCTGATAATTCAATAAAATAGCAAGATTATTTTACCTTTAAGATTAATTTTAGCGTTGCAATTTATACATAATATGTGAGAAGCCTAATTGACAGATGGGTCTTATTGTGTCGAAATGACCATGTTTATTATGGTGTTTTAACCCACCTTTCATATTTATTTTTTATCAGGTTTGCCTGGTTTTTGTTGGAGGAAACAGTAAAGACAAGTCAATGACGTTGAGCATGCTTTATCAATTAGCGAAAAACGATAAAAAGTAACATTAATCTAATTCTGTTAAGGAGATTCTTATGTCAAATATAGCCGGAAAGGCTTATGCCATGAATGTTATAACCCCGATACCTTGGTACAAAGCATGGTTGAATTGGTTGATCTTTAAAGCCGCACTTTTAGTGCCCAATGTCCTTAATGGTTTGTTGACCCTTTCTCTGATTCATTATGCCCGTTGGGTTATTATCCCAAAGGGAAAATTTCCACATCTTGATTCAAGCCAACCTAAAGAGGAACTTAAATATTCTTACATGTTGTTCTTTAGTAATTTCAACGGTAGTTGGGATCAATACGTTGACTCATTTACCTTCGCCATTCCCTCTGGCCTTGATCTTTTTTGGAAAATGAATGTTCGTTACCCAAAATCAGTGCCTTTAACGCCATTTCACAACTACATTCAGCACAATCAGATAGATACTTCGCATTACTATAATGCTTATCCAATGGCGGCCTCAAATGATGTGAAGTCTGCTAAGAATGTCAAAAAAGCGTTGATTGATTTCAATGCCGCATCCAGCAATAAAGATCCCGATGAATTTCTTAAAGACTACAATAATTTATTAAATCAGTTGCAGCATGATTTTGGTGAAATGAGCCATACACCAATCGTGAGCTTGGCTGCTTTGGCGGTTAAAGTGCGTCATGCGGGAGCACATGAAAGCAGTCATAATCACTAGAGTTAAAAGGATAATTATCATGGGATTCATGAATACTTTAAATGTTTTTCTAAAGCCAAATAAGAGTGGTAATGCAACGGCATTAACGACTCTTTGCCCGATTATTAATCGTATCGTAGATGGCAAGTCATCTGCAGATATCACACGCGAGCGTTGTTTGCGGCTACCTATTCACGAAGAAAGTCCATTAGCCAAGGTACCTAATACTTATTTGGCGCGTTTGTTTGTATTGGATAATGTTTTTTATGAATCGTTACCGGGCAGCGACTCAATTTTTAATTTTTCTGAAATTACTTCTATTATTTCAGAAAAGGCGCGTTTGGGTGCGTTGCCACAAAAAGATCAGTTGAAATCTAAATATCTCGTATTCTCTAGTAATTTTCATGGTGACTTAGATGCGTATTTAAGAGGTATGTGGGATAAGTGGTCTTATAATGATCGCGGGCAACAACGTGATGTTCGTTATATTTGGGAAAACTGCGTGGCTTTTGAGGGAGTGACAGATAGTAATAGCTTTATTAGTTACATGAAACGATGCCAACTTAATTCTGCATTATTTTTTAATGGCTCAACGGATGATTCTCTACAAGAGCAGCTTAAAGCACTTTATCTAAAGCAGGAGTTTTCAAAATTTGCGGCGGCTAATCAAGGTAAAAGTGCAGCGGATTTGCAACAAGCTTATAGAGCTTTTATTGAACAAGTGCAGCCAAGCAACTTAAGCGGGCCCTCTTGGGTGCCAGGGCAGTGTAAACCTTAACCTTAGCTTTCTATATAAAAAATCGCAAAATTTTGTAAACACATCAACGAGAGTTTAATCATGACACAGAATTTAGACTTAACGGATATACAAGGAAACATTGTTAAAGCTTATGGCTCTTTCGGTTTTTTCAAAGCGCGTTATCTTTTTTTGCGCGTTGATAATGGTGACAAAGGCAGAGACTTTGTAGCTAGAATCACCTCGAAAGTCACTTCCGCAGAAAGATGGAATAAAAATTCAGCGCCATCGGTTACCACGAATATAGCGTTTACTTTTTCAGGGTTGCGGGCTTTAGAACTGCCTACCGCATCATTAATCGGTTTTCCCTCAGATTTTGTGATGGGTATGAGTAAGCGAAAAGATATTTTAGGTGATGATGGCCCAAGCGATCCCGAGCATTGGGATAAGATCTGGCAAGAATCTGTCCATATCTGGATTTCGATTAATGGTAAGTCCGTTGAAGATGTTGAGGAGCGTTATCAATGGGTCAGCCAACAAATTGACGCATCTGGTGGCGTGGCCTTATTAAAAGGTCATCGTGGTGAAGATGCATTTGGTAATCCAAGTGATGATTTGCCCTATCAAGATGCCAGCATACTTTATGAAGAAGACGGTATTACGCCTTCCTCTAAAGAACACTTTGGTTATACAGACGGTATTGGCGACCCAGTATTTGAAGGTCAAACAAATAACGAGAAACGTGTTATCGGGCGTGGAAAACTAACCCGTGAAGGCGGGTGGGTGCCGCTAGCGACAGGTGAGTTTATTCTGGGTCATATTGATGAAGCCATGGAGTATCCAAAGACCGCGCCAAGGCCTGATCTACTATCTAATAATGCGACCTACATGGTTTATCGTAAATTGCATCAGAATGTCGGAACTTTTAACAAGTTTTTAGATGAACAAAGCAAAGTGTTTCCTGGTGGAAAAGAGCTGTTAGCGGCGAAGTTTTCAGGCCGATGGCGAGATAACGGTGCACCACTGGTGCATACACCGGATGAAGCAAGTAAAGCGGAATGGGATAAGAAATTTGCAGCGGCAGATGTCCCTACTCAGAAAAAAATGTTGACTGATTTTACTTATAATGAAGATATAGAGGGCGCAAAATGTCCAGTAAGCGCCCATATGCGCCGTATTAACCCGCGTGGTTCTTTAGAATATGGTGTAAAAGATGCGTTTAACACACCAGGTGCACTAGTTGATCGTCGCCGGATTTTACGTCGTGGCTTGCCCTACGGTAAAGCTAAAGATCAAACGAGTGATGATGGTAATCACGGCATTATCTTCATGGTATTAAATGCAGACATTAAACGACAGTTTGAGTTTGTTCAGCAGCAATGGATCAACTATGCCAATGACTTTAAGCAGGGCAATGATAAAGATGTTCTGCTGGGTAATCACGGCGCTAAGTGCCCAGGGAAAGTCGTATTTGAAGTGGAGCCCGGTTCAGGTAAACCACCACATTTTGTGAACAATATCCCGCGTTTAGTTGAAACACGTGGTGGTGATTATTTCTTCATTCCAAGTATTACGGCGTTAAAAATGATTGCGGGCGGTATTATTGACCCAACCTAGCGGGGACTTGGCATGGTCCGAATCATTGAGATTGGTCGAGTTTGCCCTAATGATATATGTGCACTATCTTCCGTAAACTTCTAAAATATACGCGAGAAGATTCCTGATAATTAACGCTGTAGGATCAAGGACTCAGGTCTTTGTTTTTCCGCTGCTCCAATCGAAACTCTATATTCAAGGAGATACTATGAACAGTCATATTCCAGAGAATTCAGATACCACCGGATGTCCACTGAAGGCTGGGCTAGAGAGGCATGTTTGGCCGTCAGGAAATGGAAAAGGGATCGTTACCAAGGCTTCCTCCGATGCAATCTTCGGGCCAGATGGCCTTGGTTTAGCCAGTAGCATATGGATGAAAATTCTCAGTTTTTTAGCGCGCACCGGCATTCAAGATCAGACGGGATCAAAACCCGACGAGACGGACATTGAGGCCTGTGTGAAAGGCTGGGGGCAGGGGGCCTGTTCAAGTCGCGTTTTCAATGTTGAGACCGGGGTTGACGAGGCTCAGCTGGAGCGTTTCATTGTGCATCTAGAGGGAATCGCAAAGGAGCTGGGTGTTCCAAACCAACGTATTACTGATAAAGTGCTTGCAGTTTTTATTTCGACGCAAGATACGGAGCCTTACTCAGCGTGGGATGGCATTCGTACAGTGAAAAGTGCGCGTGATCGATTTACGGCTCGCTTTCGCGGTCATGTTCAGTGGCAGGGGTTCGATACTCTTTGCGGGCAGATTGACCGGGACGGCGTCAAGCACGCTACGCCCGAATTGATTCGGGAATTTTTCAATAGTGAAGTGCCTTTTTTTGAGAGAATTGTCGAGCGACGTCGTAATCTCAGGGAGGGCACGCTGCCTGTGGGTGAAAAGTCAGGTATATTAGCCAAGGTTCCTGCTCACATTGACCTTGAGGCAACTGACCGTGAGTACAAAAAGAACAAAAGTGGATTATGGTTAATCCTTAAGATCGGACGTTACATACTTTTTCCGCGACGGTCCCGACTGGGTCCTTTGCTCAGTCCCTGATTGTTCTTTCTTCAGAAGCATAGACGTTTCCAATAAACAACCCCGCAGCGTTGCCGCGGAGTTGTTTATTAATGTATCCAGCCAATCTTACCAATTAAGATACTTCTCAGGCAGTGCATTATTTCTAGTAGCACATAGGTGCTTGATCTTCTGTTGTTCTATATAAACTAATGAGAGTTTTTTGCCCGATAAGGAAGGGCTGTTGATTCTATGGGGTATTCACAATACCACGATACCCAATATCAGAACGCATTTGCGCGTCGTCAAATTGGATTTGATCGGCTATTTTGTAGGCATTTTGTTGCGCTATTTGCACGTTGTCTCCCAGTGCGGTGACGCATAATACACGGCCGCCAGCAGTGATGATTTCTTTGTTATCTTTGCCGCCCATACTAGTTCCTGAATGGAAGACGTAAAAATCAGGGTTAATTTTTTGCTGGAATTTTAATGCCTCTAAGCCGTGGATGACGTCGTTTTTACGTGGGCTACCAGGGTAACCTTGTGCGGCCATGATAATGCCTAGTGCGACGCGTCTATCCCATTCAGTCTCGGCTTTGTTGAGTGTGCCATTGAGTGCTTGTTCGATGTGGGTGAGTAAGTCACTTTTTAAGCGCATCATAATCGGCTGAGTTTCAGGGTCACCCATGCGGCAATTGAATTCCAATACTTTATTTTCACCGTTGGGTGTAATCATTAACCCGGCATAAAGAAAACCAACGTAGTGGGTGTTTTCTTGTTCCATGCCGCGGATGACTGGATGGATGATTTCACGCATAATTTTAGCGTGACGTTCAGGGGTTACTAAGCGTATGGGAGAGTAAGCACCCATGCCGCCAGTATTGGGGCCTTGGTCGCCTTCTAACAGTCGTTTATGGTCTTGGCTGGTTGCTAGGGGTAGGGCATGGTGGCCGTCAACCATAACCATGAAACTGACTTCTTCACCTTGTAGAAATTCTTCAATAACGACTTTTGCACCCGCATTCCCCATGTTTTTATCAACAAGCATAGCGTCAATAGCGGCATGTGCTTCGTCTAAGGTCATTGCAACAACTACACCTTTTCCGGCGGCTAGACCATCGGCTTTGACGACGATGGGCGCGCCTTTCTGATCCAAATATTGGTGTGCCTCAGCAGGATCAGTAAAAGTGGCATACTCAGATGTTGGAATATTGTGGCGTTGCATGAACGCTTTGGAAAAATCTTTAGATATTTCTAATTGTGCGGCTTGTTGTGTCGGCCCAAAGATCTTAAGCTCAGCAGCCTGAAATGCATTAACAATGCCATCAGCGAGAGGGGCTTCTGGGCCGACTATGGTGATAGCGATTTTTTCTGTTTTAGCAAATGATATTAGACCATCTATAGCGGTGATCGGGAGATTTTCAAGGTTTTCTTCTAATTCAGTACCTGCGTTACCGGGCGCAACATAAACTTTTGAAACGCGTGGTGATAGCGCTAATTTCCATGCTAGGGCATGTTCCCTGCCACCACCTCCGATTACGAGTAATTTCATTTATTTTTAACCCGCTAATTAATGTCTAAAATGACGTACACCCGTAAACACCATGGTGATGCCTTGTTCATCAGCGGCTGCAATGACTTCATCATCACGAATACTGCCGCCGGGTTGGATAACTGCCTTAGCACCCGCTTCAACCACGACATCAAGGCCATCTCTAAATGGGAAGAATGCGTCTGAAGCAACCACAGAGCCAGTAAGTGAGAGTCCTGCGTGCTGTGCTTTGATAGCAGCGATGCGGGCGCTGTCGATGCGGCTCATTTGCCCTGCACCGACGCCCAATGTTTGTCCGTTGATGCAAAATACGATGGTGTTGGATTTGACAAACTTAGCAACCCGCCAAGCAAATAAGAAATCTTGGCGTTGTTGTGGGTTAGGTTTTAATTGGGTAACCACCTTAAGATCGTCTGCTTTAAGATTGTGATCGTCAGGTGTTTGTACCAATAGGCCGCCGCCAACGCGCTTAAAGTCGAATGAGTTAATGCCGGCTAATAGTGGAACGGTGAGGACGCGTATGTTTTTCTTTTTAGCCAATATTTGCCGTGCATCTTCGGTAATTTCTGGCGCAATAATGACTTCGACAAACTGATTTATAATGGCTTCAGCAGCGGGTTTATCTAATGCACGATTAAACGCGATAATGCCACCAAAGGCGGAAGTTGGATCCGTAGCAAAGGCTGATTGATAAGCGGCAAGTGAGTTCTTGGCAACAGCGACGCCACAAGGATTAGCATGTTTGATAATGACACAAGCCGGTTCATCAAATGATTTGACGCATTCCCAAGCCGTATCAGTGTCAGCAATATTGTTGAATGAGAGTTCCTTGCCTTGTAGCTGGGTGTAGCTGGAGAGGCTGCCGTCAAGTGGTGTGAGGTCACGATAAAAGGCTGCTGCTTGATGCGGGTTTTCACCATAGCGTAGTGACTGAGCTTTGGTTAGATTAATGTTCAGGCGCTCTGGGAACTGGTCGTGTGTTTGATCTTCATTGATTGCGGTGAGGTAATTGCTAATGGCACTATCATAAGCAGCGGTATGCGAGAAGGCTTTTTGAGCGAGCTTAAAACGCTGAGCTTGGCTGATTGTGCCACTATTTGCTTTAATTTCGGTCAAAACTAGCGGGTAATCTTCAGCATCAGTGACAACGGAAACATGTTGATAGTTTTTTGCTGCCGCACGGATCATGGTTGGGCCGCCAATGTCGATATTCTCAATGGCATCTTCGATGCTGCAGTTCGGCTTGGCGACGGTTTGACTAAATGGGTAAAGATTAACTATCACAAGATCAATGGTTGGGATGGATGATTGCTCCATTGCCTGAACATGTTCAGGCAGGTCTCTACGTGCCAATATACCTGCATGAACTTTAGGGTGTAATGTTTTAACGCGACCATCAAGCATTTCTGGGAAGCCCGTGTAGTCGCTGACTTCAGTTACAGGTATGCCTTTATCCTGAAGTAGTTTTGCGGTTCCGCCAGTTGAAAGTATCGCTATGCCAAGCTGATCAAGGCCTTGTGCCAGTTCAACAATGCCGGTTTTGTCGGAGACGCTTATTAATGCTTGTTTTACAATCATCTTTACCTTATTTTATCTTATATTGCTTGATCTTGTTACGAAGTGTATTGCGATTAATACCAAGTAATTCAGCTGCTTGCGTTTGATTGCCATTAGTATGCTTAATGGCAAGTTCAATCAGTGGTTTCTCAACGCTATGAATGACCATATTGTATAGAGGGCATGGTTTTTCACCGTCAAGATCATGCAGGTATTTGTTGACTGATTTACGCACACAACAAGCTATTTCATTTTCATTAATGGTACTCATTTACCTGTTCCTTATTTTCGATATAAGTTAATCGTTGTCCGTAATCAGCAAGTTCATGGAAAAAAATATTCGTTGCAGTAATTTGTTCATCAATGGTTGGTATTTGGTTCATTGCATGGCGAAAAGTAGCGGAGCCAACTAGTCCTTTGGTATACCAGGAGATATGTTTTCTCGCAATGCGAACGCCGGAATATTCGCCATAGAAGCTGTATAAGTCATTTAGATGATCCAAAAGTACACGATGAATTTCCCTGACTTCAGGTGGCGGTAAATGCTCGCCAGTGGCAAGAAAATGTTCGGTCTCGCGAAAGATCCATGGACGGCCTTGTGCTGCACGGCCAATCATAATGGCATCAACGCCGGTGTATTCGAGAACTTGCTTGGCTTTTATCGGTGTGGCAATGTCACCATTGGCGATGACAGGTATATTGATGGCTGCTTTTACAGCCGCGATGGTGTCGTATTCGGCCTCACCCTTATAAGCACAGGCGCGGGTTCGGCCATGTATCGCGAGTGCTTGAATGCCGGCGTCTTCAGCAATACGTGCAACCGATAATGCATTTTTTTCTTGCGTACTCCATCCGGTTCTTATTTTTAGTGTGACGGGGATGTCAACAGATTTTACAATTGAGTTGAGGATTCTTCCTACGAGTATCTCGTTCTGTAATAGCGCAGAGCCTGCCATTACATTGCAAATCTTTTTAGCGGGACAGCCCATATTAATGTCGATGATTTGCGCACCTTGGTCAACATTGTATTGTGCTGCTTCCGCCATCATTTGAGGATCAGCACCGGCAATTTGAACCGAAATAGGTGAGACTTCGCCATCGTGATTAGCACGACGGCGTGTTTTTTCTGAGCCCCAAAGTAATGAGTTGCTTGAAATCATTTCTGACACAGCCATACCTGCCCCCATACTTTTGCATAATTGTCGGAAAGGGCGGTCAGTGACACCGGCCATTGGCGCAACGATCAAGTTGTTTTTTAGAGTATAGGGGCCAATTTTCATGTTGCGAATATCGTTGGAGTAATGAGTCGATTAATCTTCAGTAAAATAATATGCTGCAAATTTATATTGGAAAGTGTCAGTTAATAAATTGTTGATTGATTACCTAATCAAGCAATAACTAATTATCCTCTTGCTCCAAAAATCATTCGTCGCGCTACAAATCGTTTCAGTGGCGGTATATTATCCAAGGCGCAAAGTCCCATGCCACTTGCGTTCCTTAACAGAATATTATCATTGGAAAAAAACTTTACTAGTGAGTCAGTGAAAATTCGCCCAGCATGGCTGTCAATTTGTCTTTTCTTGCGAAATCTTGACAACATGGCAGGTGTGCCGATTGCCGTTGCCATGTCGGATGATGCGAGAATGACATTTGCCAACTCCCAAGCATCTCTTAATCCAAGATTAAATCCTTGACCCGCAACTGGGTGCAGTGTTTGCGCGGCATTACCAACTAGTGCAATGCGTTGTGATGTATTCGGTGTTGCATATTTCAGTGACAACGGAAAACCCGTGCGCTTACCTGCTTTAATGAATTTACCCAAACGATCACCAAAATGATCATGCAATTTAGTAAGGAAAACGGACTCATCCATTGCAATAACTGTTTGCGCTATGTCAGGTGAAACCGTCCACACTAGCGCAAAATGGTCGCCTGAGGGAAGCATTGCAACGGGGCCGTCGGGTGTGAAGCGTTCATAGGCAATACCTGACTGCGGCATTTCAGTCGTTATATTAGCTACAATAGCCCATTGTTCATATTCATGCACGACATAGTCGATGTCTTTAATTTGTGCCGTCAAGCGACCACCATCTGCTAAAACGAGTAATTTCGCGGTGACTTGTTTATTTTTATTTTCATATTCAAAATCAACTTGTCCATGTTCTATACAAGTTTCAAGACTAGTTACTTTTGCCCCTGCAATATAGTCAGCTCTCACTTCCTGCACTATGGTATACATGGTATTAAATAAATTATGGTAATTAACCACATAGCCTAGGCTGGGTACGCCAGCATCTTCAGTCGTTATCATCGTGCGTCCAAGACTGCCTTGATTCGAAATGTGTATAGTCGAGATTGGCGTAGGTGCGGATAATTTATTCCATACATTTAAGCGTTCAAGTATTAAACGGCTTCCATGTGATAGCGCAAGCGGACGAGGGTCTTCGTCTTCTTCAGGTAGTCCACGTGCTTCCAGCAATAATGTGGAAAGCCCGCATTTTTGCAAAGCAATGACCAGCGCCATACCAACGGGGCCGCCACCGATAATAACCACGTCATAGCATTTTGTTGTCATAGCATCTTATTTTTCAAAGCTTTTGTTTGTACAGACATCCAACGTCAGATTGCCTAATATTCTAACATTTTAAATTAAGCGCGTGAGGATAGCATAGCTCGAGCAAGGAAGAAATGTGGGGATTATGATTACTCTATATGACAAGTGGGTATGAAATGGCATAATATTCCTGTGGATTAAGTCATTGTCAGCCTACCAAATTTTAAAAATTATTAATTAATTTGAATTAAATAAGTAAGTATTAGAAAGGAAATAAAATGATTGAGTTACAGAAGGTTAATTTTATATTAGTGCTATTAGTTTTACTTTTTTTTTCTACAAATATTTGGGCTAATTCGGCGGATAGAGAACTCATCGCTGAGGCTGGGAAAGCTCGGGCATCTCTGGTCAAAGAGTTGTTGGCCACAAATTCCTTTGAAGAAGACACTTTAAATGCGGCATTGTTTGCGGCTATTAAAAGAGGCAGTAAAGATGTGACGCAGATACTACTTGATGCAGGTGCAGATGTGAATGCGCGCACAAATAATAGTTTTACTGCATTGATACAGGCATCGCAGGATGGTCGTCATTTTGTGGTAGAGGTGTTGCTTGCAGCGGGTGCGGACGTAAATGCGATAGCGCCAAACGAAAATAATGTGACCGCATTAATAATGGCATCACAAACGGGTCGCCATGAAGTCGTTACATTATTATTGGCAGCTAACGCCAATGTTAATGCTTATAGAGCGGATGGTATGACGCCGTTAATGTTGGCGTCACAAGAAGGCCATCGACGTGTTGTACCCTTGTTGATAGATGCGAAAGCTGATTTGGATGTTAGTCTAGATAATGGCGCAACGGCACTGATGATAGCATCACAGCATGGTCATTTAAGTGCAATCTACGCGTTAATTGCAGCGGGTGCTAATGTCAACGCGCAGGCGTCTAATGGTATTACCTCTGTGGGACTAGCAACAAGATATCGTCATCAAGAAGCGGTGAAGCTTTTAAAAGATGCTGGAGGCAGATAAGTGTTGTTTGATATCTGACCTTTCCTGTAATAAGATTCAAATAAATTTTTTAACTGAACTGAATTAAGTAAAGGAAATATAGAATGAATGTTCTAGCAGTTGCTTTGTATGTTGTGTTATCACTAGTGCTTGTAGGTTGTGGAGATGAGTCATCATCTGATGAGTCGGATTCATCGTATAAGATGGTAGATGAAATGACGTCAGCGAGAGAATTGCCATCTTTTCTTGGTGAAGGGCTCTCGCCTGAAGAGAAAGAAGAATTAATGAGTCAAATATTACCGGCTGGTTCAGAAGACGGCGTGGATACAGAAGAAAAATTCAAAGAATTATTTGAAAGAGCCAATGCCGGTGATCCACAATCGCAAACTGAACTGGGTGTAATGTATTACACGGGAGAAGCTGTTTCCAAAACTTTGTCCGGGCAAGTGCGAGATAATGACCCAGGGCTTGCGGCAGGGTGGTTTTACAGGGCCGCTGAACAAGGCTATGCAGATGCGCAGTTTAATCTGGGTTTAATGTATATCAATGGAGAAGGCATTGAGCAAGATACTGTGCAAGCGGTTGAGTTATTCAAAAAAGCCGCAGAGCAAGGTAATATTGATGCACAAAATAATCTTGGTGCATTGTATTACACTGGAGAAGGGGTGGAAAGGAACGTGGACATAGCCATTGAGTGGTTTGAGAAAGCGGCTGCTTTAGGTAGTGACGATGCGCGAGCTAATCTTGAGGCAATCAAATCCGCAGACCAATAGGCAGTTTAAGTTAGAAAAACCATCTTGCGCACTCGCACTATTAGATCCAGAATAAATCTTAAATGTATTAAATGATTGCACAAGATTTCATTTTCCTTAGTTGGGTAAATGTCTGTCAGTTAGGTCAGTTGCTGAATTAACATAGTTATTTTTACTTTTTTAATTTTGGTGATGATTAAATATTAGAAAATTTAACGCGTATTTGTATTTGTTTATTTTTCTTTCTTAAATGAAACTTGCAGTATGCAGTAATAAACAGATTCAATATTTTTTCCTTGACGAAGAAAGCAGGTCTGACTAACATGAACGCGGGAGGCAGTAAGTACGATTTTATAGCTGTTTTCTGTGTGTTTGTGCATTTCTTTAATTTATCTTTAAGGGTCTATTATGTCACTGTTAAAAAAAGCGTTATTAGGTAGTATTGCACCAATATTGTTGTCGGGTATGTTGCTTGCTCAAGTTGCATCAGTTAGTGCTTCTGATGGTCAAACGAGTTACGCAAAATACACTGCGGATAACGAGTTGCTTCGCCCTGTAAATTATCGTGAATGGGTATTTATTGGTGCGTCAGTTACACCGAATGATTTGAACGATGGAAGCCCTGCATTTCCAGAATTCCACAATGTTTACATTGACCCTGCAAGTTGGGCGCACTGGCAGAAAACGGGTAAGTTCCGTAATGGTACCGTTATTGTTAAAGAATTAGTTAGTGTTGGATCTACTGCTGCTCCTAGCGGTAAAGGCTACTTCCCTGGCGAATTTAACGGCATTGCTGCTATGGTGAAAGATAGCAAACGTTTCGCTGATAGACCAGAAAATTGGGCATTCTTTGGCTTTGCGTCATATGAAGCTAAAAATGGCAACATACAAGCTGATGAATCATGCTCATCATGCCACAAAGCAAATGCTGCTGAGGATATGATCTTCACTCAGTACTATCCAGTGTTGCGTGATGGTAAGCCAGGTAAGTAATAAATTACATTAGCAAAATATATTTAAATATAAAGATTGCTAATAAGTAGTTGTTGTTTTAAGAAAACGGACATTTTATTTTTGACGACACGTTAAAATAAATGTCCGTTTTTGTTATTAGAACGTGTTTTTCCATTGTCGAAGTGCTGCAAATACTTCAACGGGCTCTGATAAAGTTTGATTAACGTGATTGCTAACACTTGAAATAATTTCGGGCTGGTCGCAACGGAGGAAGGGATTGTTTATTTTTTCGGTGGCGATGGAGGATGGTAGGGTTGGGATGCCACGATGACGTAGGTCTTGCATTTTAATTTCAAGTTTCTCTAATGTTGTATTTTTAGGATCAACCGTTCGGCTAAAGCTTATATTGCTTAACGTATATTCATGAGTACAATAAACCAGTGTTTCGTCAGGTAGATTCGCTAGTTTTTGTAAGGAAGCGTACATTTGTGGTGCCGTTCCTTCGAAAATTCGACCACAGCCGCATACAAACAAAGTGTCACCACAGAACAGCACACTGTTTTCATTAGTTGAACCATGATAGGCAATATGACCGGCAGTATGACCAGGGACATCGAGCACACTCAGACTCAACGACAGTTTGTCTAGTTGTACTTTTTCCCCTTCGTTAACGTGATGGGTGAGTGTGGCGATTGATTCATTTGCAGGGCCATACACAGGTACTGAAAATTTTTCTAATAATGCCGTGTTGCCACCGACATGATCATTATGATGGTGTGTAATCAAGATGGCGATAAGCTTTAGATTATTGTTATCTAAGTAACGTAATACAGGTAGTGCATCACCTGGGTCTATGACGACGGCATGATCCTTATCATGGATCATCCAGATATAATTATCATTAAAAGCATGGATAGGGTGGACTTGTATCATATGTTTTCCTTTCTTTATTTACATTGATTCTTTTTTTAGGTTATTTCTTATCGTTCATAGTATAAAATCAATAATCGTTCAAATATAAGATTTCTGCAAATTAGTTATGTCTGAAGAGAATGATCAACTGTGGTTTGAAACGTCACTGGGAGAATATCTGCATGAATGTGAGCAGCGCTATTTTGACCAAGCCGTCGCTAATATTTTTGGCTACAATGCCGCGCAGATAGGACTGCCAAAGTTTGATTTTTTGCGGACTAATCGTATGCCGCTAAAATTTTGTGCTGGTACTTGTACTGGAGTGGTACTATGCGCCCGGCCTGACTTTCTTCCCATTGAGAGTTCGAGCATGGATCTGGTTTTATTGCCGCATGTTCTTGAGTTTAATGAGAACCCTCATCAGATATTACGTGAAGTTCATCGTGTATTGAGGCCAGAGGGCCATGTCATCATCTCTGGGTTTAACCCACTAAGTCTTTGGGGTACGCGTCGTCATTTTGAGAAGAATCAGAAAGATTTTCCATGGAGAGGTAACTTTATTGCCTTGCCGCGACTTAAGGACTGGCTGAAACTTCTAGATTTTGAGATGACAGAGGGATGTTTATCTTGTTATACACCGCCATTTGGACAGGAGAAATGGCGTAAGCGCTTTGATTTTATGGAGGCTGCGGGAGATCGTTGGTGGCCAATATCAGGTGGCGTATATTTTCTTCAAGCAGTTAAACATATGCACGGTATGCATATTATTAAGCCTGGTTGGAAGAACGCACTGGCTGGCAAGAAGCGGATGGCCGCTGCAACGCAGGGTTGTAACGAAAATGGGTCTAAAAAAAATAACAAACGATCATGTTTAGAGAAGAAGAATAAAAGTAATGAATAGCAAACAGGGTTCAAAAGTTGTCGACATTTTTACAGATGGTGCTTGTAAGGGTAATCCAGGTGTTGGTGGGTGGGGTGCGTTGCTAAAATATGATAGTCACGTACAAGAATTGTTCGGTGGGGAAAAGCAAACCACTAATAATCGAATGGAATTACTTGCAACCATACGTGCTTTGGAAGCTTTAAATCAGCCATGCAAGATCCATTTATATACGGATTCACAATATGTTCAGAAAGGTATCAGTGAATGGGTACATGCATGGAAAATGCGTGGTTGGTTAACCGCCAGTAAAAAGCCGGTAAAAAATGCTGATTTATGGCAACAGCTTGATAACTTGTCTCGACAACATGAGATTGAGTGGATTTGGGTACGTGGACATGCAGGGCATGAAGGTAATGAACAAGCAGATGAACTTGCTAATCGTGGTGTAACACTGGTGATGTCGGACTCATAGAAACTAGGTGAAAGCCATATTTGCCGTATGATTTTTGTCACTCTTAGCACTGATTAAATCAATCACTGCGTCGACATCTAATTTCAGCAACTCAGCAATATTCCTGTAATCATCAGGTAATGCTGCGTCACCCCGACCATTTGCTAAATGGCGTGCTAAATTAACAGCAAGTGAGACGTTACGTACTCGCTCTAGTTTTGCATGTTGGCCATCCATAAGTGTAATGAGTAATTTGGGTAAAGACCATTTAATGACAAGCTCAGATTTAAGTTCGTCTAATGAGAAGCCAAATACTTGTGTTTGCGCCACATTACTACGTAGAGTCTTGTCTTGCTGCTGTATTGTACGAATCTTGAGCATCTCTGTGGGTGAAAAACACCACATTAGTAGTTCAGCAATATCATGTAATAAAGCCGCGATGCGTATTTCTTCAAAATGAAGATCATTTAAGTGTATGGCCCAATCAAAAGCATAAGATGACGCTAGGTTTGAGCGATGAATCACACGTAGTAGGCAGATTAAAGCTTCCATTTTCTGTTTGCCAAGCATTTCCTCTGCCAATGGCTTGGCAGGTATATTTCTCAGAGATGGCTCAAGTCCAAGCATCATTAATACTTGTTCAACTTCCACAACCTCATGGTCTTGACTACTTCGCTTGTTCTGTTGCAAATAACGCAGTAATTTGACGGTCATTAATGGGTCATGTTTTATGACATGAGCAATCCCGCGTGCAGAAAGCTTGTCTTTGTCTTGTAGAAGGGTCTGTAGTCTGCGGGCCGTATGTTTTAATACGGGGATTTCCACCTCGCTTAGAAAATCAATCCATTCATCTAGCCCCGTTATTTTTTGCTGTTCCATAATATATCCGCCACTATTGTCTTATGAGCTATATCTCGACATAACAGTAGAAATCTTTAGAAATCAGGCAGGTATTTTTATTTTCTAAATGAGTTATTAGAAAATAATTATGGTGTGGCAGGGTAACATTTACTACAGTAGAGTAGTAGTGTCTAGTTAAATAGGCGTTCGAGCTCTACACCGGGGTCGTCAGCTCGCATGAAAGCCTCACCAACGAGAAAGGTATTCACTTGATGGTCAAGCATTAATTTAACATCATCTGGCGCACGTATGCCACTTTCAGTGACTACAATACGGTCTATAGGAATTATGCTGAGTAATTCAATGGTTGTTTGTAGGTTAGTTTCAAACGTATGCAAGTTGCGGTTATTAATACCTATCAGTGGTGTTGTTAGCTGTAATGCTAGTTTTAGTTCTTTCTCATCATGGACTTCCACTAATACCGCCATGTTAAGTGAATGGGCGAGGGCTTCAAGTTTTAGCATTCTTTCGACAGGGCTATCTACACCACAAAATTCACCATCCATCAAGAAAGCCGAAACTATCAGTAATATACAGTCAGCACCCATCGCCCGTGCCTCAACAATTTGGTATTCATCAATAATGAAGTCTTTGCGTAAAACAGGTATGTCGCAGGCGGCACGTGCTTGTTTCAAGTATTCCGCGCTACCCATAAAGAATTGTTCATCTGTTAAGACAGAAAGGCAGGCGGCACCGTTTTTTGCATAGGTGTTAGCAATGGCCGCCGGGTTAAAGCATCCAATTAGTTGGTTGGGATAGTCTGGTTTAGCTTGGTTCTTGCCATCGCCACGTAGTATGCCTTTGCTTGGACTTGCTTGTTTAATTTCAGCAATGACGGCAGGTGACGTTGCGTTAATTTTTTGGCGAATAGCACCGACAAAGTCTCTTGGCGTTTCGGCATCTTTTGTTTCATCAAGTAATACTGCGTAGGGCTTGTTAATTTGAGCCGTGGTTACTTCTCTGGCTTTAACGGCCAGTATTTTTTTTAGAATCGTTGGCATTCTTAGTTTGTCGTTTCTTTATCTTGATGTGAGAACTCAATGAGTTGTTGTAATTTGCTTAAAGCTGTGCCACTTTCAACAGCTATCTGAGCATTTTTAACGCCACCTGCAAGTGTATCTGCTTTTCCTGCAACATAAATGGCTGCCCCTGCATTTAGCAGTACAATATCCAATGCAGGCCCTGGTTTGTTTTCTAAGACAGACATTAGCATCACTTTTGCGTGGTTGCTGTCAGAAACTTGAATGGCCTCAATAGGTGCTGATTTTAATTTAAAATCTTCCGGCTTTATATCGAATTCACTGACCTTCCCATCTTTAAGCTCACCTACATGTGTTTTGCCTGTTAATGTGATTTCATCAAGCCCATCTTCACCATTAACAATCATTACATGTTGGCTGCCAAGGCGTTGCAAGACATGGGCAAGCATTCCAACCAGATCGGCATTAAATACACCTAAAACTTGATTTTCAGCGCCTGCTGGATTTGTTAGGGGACCAAGAATGTTAAATATTGTTCGAATTCCTAATTCGCGTCGTACCGGCGCAGCATATTTCATCGCACCATGGTAATTTGGTGCAAACATAAACCCAACGCCAATCTCGTCAATAGCTTGTGCTGTTTGCTGTGGCGTTTGATTTAAATTAATTCCCAACGCTTCTAATACATCCGCGCTGCCTGATTTACTTGAAACCGAGCGTCCACCATGCTTGGCGACTTTTGCGCCGGCTGCAGCTGCAACAAACGCTGATGCAGTAGAAATATTGAAAGTATGGCTAGAATCGCCACCGGTTCCACAGGTGTCAACTAAGTGTGCGAGGTCATTGACGGCTACTTTCGTGGCAAGCTCACGCATAACCTGTGCTGCCGCAGCAATTTCACCAATAGTTTCTTTTTTAACACGCAACCCAGTAATGATAGCTGAGATCAATATAGGAGATACTTCTCCCTGCATGATTTGTCGCATCAAAGATAGCATCTCATCATGTGTAATTTCTTGGTGAGATACGATTCGTGTTAGTGCTCCATGTGGATTCATGAATGGCTACCTTTGCACACTTTAGACATTACTTAGTGCGTATTATTGATCAAGAAAATTTTGCAGCATTTGATGCCCATGCTGGCTCAAGATTGATTCTGGATGGAACTGTACACCTTCAATGGCGATGGATTTATGACGAACACCCATTATCTCATCATCTTCTGTCCATGCGGTGATTTCAAGGCAATCCGGTAAAGTGGCGCGTTCAACAACGAGCGAATGATATCGCGTAGCAATGAAAGGGTTTGGCAGACCTTGAAACACTCCCTTGTTATGGTGAAAAACAGGTGCTGTTTTGCCATGCATGAGCTGCTTTGCGTGGATAATTTTACCGCCAAAAGCTTGTCCGATACTCTGGTGACCAAGACAGACACCCAAAACCGGAATTTTTCCACAGAAACTATCAACGACTGAAAGCGATATACCGGCTTCATTGGGTGTGCAGGGTCCGGGTGATATGACAATACGCTCAGGCTTAAGATCTACAATTTTATCGAGTGTAATTTCATCATTACGAAACACCACGACTTCTTCGCCTAATTCACTGAAGTATTGCACAAGGTTGTAGGTGAAGGAATCGTAGTTATCAATCATTAACAACATAACGAATTATTTTCTTATTTATTGGGTTGCAATTTGTAACTACAAATTTGTGTTTAATTCTTAGTGAAAGCAACAACTATTCAGGCATTTTACCAGTTCACCAATACTTATGGTGTGCATTCTATATCTAATTGAGGGCTTAAGCATAGATGCATGAAGTGGTTGAAATGCTTCCTAATGATGAAATATTTCTATTAGACCAGCTTGAAACGTAAGAACTGGAATATTGTATTACTTAAGTTGAAGGAATATTAGTTCAGGCCAGAACTAATGCACTTAGCTAACAGTTGCTTTTTTAAGGCATCTGTCAGCTTGGATTTAGATGGATATCACATATTAACCTATTTTATTTTAGCGCAACATTTCTTGCTTCTATCCAGCGTTTAACACGATTAGCGTCACCAATACGGGTATTTTTTCCCCATGAATTGAGTAACACGATGACTGTAGGTTTTCCTTGTATCGTTGTTTTCATAACTAAACAACGCCCTGCTTCGTTGATATAGCCAGTCTTAGAAATATCGATGTTCCAATTTTTATTCCGCACTAAGCTGTTGGAATTAATGAATTGTAGGCTATTCCTTTTATTGGCATTGACAATATGATCAGACGCCGTGGAATATTCTTGGATCAAGTCATATTGATTAGAAGCCTCAACCAATTTTGCCAAGTCACTAGCAGTGGATACGTTTCTACTGCTTAATCCCGTGGGCTCAACGAAATAAGTACTATACATACCTAGCTGATAAGCTTTACTGTTCATTGCGCTAACAAAGGCACTTAGTCCACCAGGATAGGTGCGTCCTAGTGCCGAAGCGGCACGATTTTCGGAAGACATTAAAGAGATTTTGAGTAATTCCTGGCGGGAAAGTTCGGTGCCTATATTCAAACGCGAATGCGTGTTCTTTAGTCTATCAATATCATCGGTATCAATAGTTATTAATTCATGGAGTGGTAATTGCGCATCAAGAATAACGATGGCGGTCATTAGTTTAGTAATTGATGCGATAGGCATAACATCTCCAGCATTCTTATCGTAGATGATGTAGTTGTCTTGCGTGTCAAAGACCATGACAGCATGTGATTTTAAATTTAAATAAGCTTGCTGGGCAAAGGTGCCATTTGAAAGTAAGAATACAACAAAAAATAATAGAAGTTGTCGTTTCATGCTTATTCCTCAATGAAATTAGTAGCGTGTTTACTATCGATTGTTAGAATTATAATTTAAAAAATTAGAATTAAAAGCATGAGTTACCTAAAGAATCGCTTCTATCTATTTGTTTAAGCATTTATTACAGATAATCATATCTGCTTGGAAGCTTATTGTTGGTGGCATAGTTGTGAGGCTAAATAATGAGTGTAAAGCATCTGATAGGGGATTTGTAAACTCCAGGCTTTAGGTGGAAAAAATGTATTGATGTTGAATTTAAGAATTCTTGAGTGAATTGCGGCAAAGCCGGAGAATTAATTAATAAAGTTGAGTCTTATTTCAGATCATCCAGGCAACTGATAAATAAAGCTTTTGGCCGTAATCTGATGCCACCATCCTTTTAGTCGGAGGAGTATTCACACAAATATCTTGACATAATATCTGTATGTAATAATATTAGAATATTAAAATTCTTTAATATAATTTGTTATAAGGTGTGTGGCCTGCAACTGAGTTATTAAAAATACTGGCAAGCTCGGATCGTTTAATAGTGTTGCGTTATCTTGTTACTTGAAAAGCCGTGTGAAATTTACCGAGGGACAACAAACACAACTAATCAGCGTATCAGTCAATAAGAAAAAGCAGGTTAATTTACTGATAATGTTCTAAATATTTAGGAGAAACAATCATGATTGATACAAAATCCATAATTTCTACTGTTATTGGTTCTACATTCATTATTACTATCTGTATTGCACCAGCTATCTCGGTGGCTGAAAGCTCTCAATCTTTGGACAAAAGCCTTATGCTGGCGCAGGCTCATGAGCACGATCAAGAGAAAGGGCGCGGACAAGGCGGTGGTCATAAAGAAAGGGAAGATAAAGAGGGTCACGGCAAGGAAGGAAAAAGCGACAAACACGGCGGTAAAAAAGATGACGGTATGAAGAAGGATGGGCATGATTATGCGCATATGGTCATATTTCATACAGATACATTAAAGCTCAGCGATGAACAATTAGGGAAAATCGTTCGTTTGCACCTGAAGTATAAACAGGGGCATGAACTACTCAAGAAAAAACTGAAAAAAAGCATGAAGGCATTTAAAAATGGGAGCATGAAACCCGGTACGAGTGATGACCAATTACATAAACTTGGTAAAGATCATACGAATGCTTTCAATACAATGGTCGAACACCACGTTATGGAGCGTCATGCGATACATGCTGTTTTATCGAATGATCAGAAAAAACAACTGGATACTATGAAAATGAATCATGACAACCATGATGATGATCATAGCCATCATTGAATCTAAATAAAAGGAGAAAATCATGTCTACTATTCAAGATGTACACGGTCATGGGCATTATGATCACCCTGGCGGGATAATGCGCTGGATAACGACGACCAACCATAAGGACATTGGTACGATGTACCTGTGGTTTGCATTCTCTATGTTTCTGGTTGGTGGAACGTTGGCAATGGGAATTCGGGCTGAATTATATCAGCCTGGAATACAAATACTCGAACCAGAATTATTTAATCAATTTACAACGCTGCATGGCCTGATCATGGTGTTCGGCGCCATTATGCCAGCTTTTGTAGGTCTGGCGAACTGGCAAGTGCCCATGATGATCGGCGCATCGGATATGGCGTTTGCCCGTATGAATAACTGGAGTTTCTGGTTATTGCCAGTAGCGGCCTCTTTGTTAATCGTTTCGTTTTTTGTGCCGGGTGGCGCGGCGGCAGGTGGCTGGACATTCTATCCGCCGCTTTCTACGCAAGGTGGTCTTGGCGTAGATTTAATGATTTTTTCGGTGCATATTCTGGGCGCTTCTTCAATTATGGGTGCCATTAATATAATTACCACGATTCTTAATATGCGTGCGCCAGGTATGACACTGATGAAAATGCCATTATTCGTTTGGACATGGCTGATCACTGCCTATTTGCTGGTGCTGGTAATGCCAGTCCTGGCTGGAGTCGTGACCATGTTGCTGACCGATCGTCATTTTGGTACGAGTTTTTTTAATGCCGCCGGTGGAGGGGATCCAGTTCTATTTCAACATATTTTCTGGTTCTTTGGTCATCCGGAAGTCTATATTATGATTCTTCCTGCATTTGGCATTGTTTCTGAGGTGATACCAACATTCTCACGTAAGCCATTGTTCGGTTATTCATCAATGGTATATGCAACGGCGTCAATTGCAATATTGTCCTGTTTTGTTTGGGCGCATCACATGTTTACAGCAGGTATGCCAGTCGCGGGCCAGCTGTTCTATATGTATGCCACCATGCTTATTGCGGTGCCAACCGGCATTAAGGTGTTTAATTGGGTTGCTACCATGTGGCGTGGTTCCATGACATTTGAAACGCCAATGTTGTTTTCAATAGGTTTTATTTTCCTGTTTGTTATCGGTGGATTCAGCGGTGTTATTCTTGCAATCGTTCCGATTGATATCCAAGTACAAGATACCTATTATGTAGTTGCACATTTCCATTATGTATTAGTATCAGGAGCACTATTTGCAATCTTTGCAGGCGTGTATTATTGGCTACCGAAGTGGACTGGCCGTATGTACAGTGAAACATTAGGTAAATGGCATTTCTGGTTGTCCATGTTCTTCTTTAATATGACATTCTTTGTGCAGCATTTCTTAGGCTTGGCAGGGATGCCGCGCAGAATTCCAGATTATGCTACACAGTTTGCTGATTTCAATATGATTTCAAGTCTGGGTTCATTCGGATTTGGATTGACGCAGCTTTTCTTTCTCTACATCATGATTAATTGTATTCGTAGTGGTGAGAAAGCGCCTGAGAAGCCATGGGATGGTGCTAAGACATTGGAGTGGATGCGCTTACCAACACCGGCACCATATCATAGCTTTGAGACGCCACCTGTTGTCAGGTAAATGAAGATTGGAGAAAGCGATGTCACAAGGGACAGATTTAAAGCGTAGGAATTTGGAAACTGCGTTGTATTTATTTATTATGATTGTTGCACTTTATTTATTGGTTATTTTATAGCGATGGAAAATAGTAAAACGAAGGCAAATCTTACGGATGAAGAAGCTGTTAGTTTTCACATTAGTAATGCTTGCCTTCGGCTATGCATTAGTAGTACCGTTTTATGAAAAATTCTGTGAAGTAACGGAATAAGTAATTTGTTACATTCGGATGTGATGGTACCAGAAGATCTGGTGGATGCAACGCGTTGAGTAAATGTAGAATTTGATGCCAATACAAGAGGCTTGCCTTGGTAATTCAAACCTCTACAGTCCATTTTTTTAGAGAGATATTTAAAGAAATTTGAATGTTTTTGCTTTGCACGGCAAATGCTTAAGCCGGATGAGACTAGACGCATGCCAGTGCAATTTGTCATCGAAGAAGGATTACCAGTTGATATTAATGTCGTAACAATTTCGTATGCTTTTTTCGAATTTCTTGGCGGTGCAAGTGCTATTAAGGATAGATAAGATTCAGGTTTTAAAATAGCAAAAAAGCACCGAAAGTAGCTGAGTCAGTAATATGAGCATTTGTAGGCATATACAAAAGAAATGATTTAAAATTAACGCAGAAATCGGCTGCTTTTATACAGTAATACTATGTGAACATTCTGGTTGTTTAATCTGTTGTGCTCTATGTTAGACGACAGACAAGATAGTTATTAAGGAGAGAATCATGGCTCGTATTGTAATTCTGGGAGCAGGCATTGGTGGCGTACCAATGGCTTACGAAATGAAAGAAACGGTTGGTAAAGATCATGATGTTATTGTGATTTCAGACACACCTACTTTTCATTTTGTGCCATCAAATCCATGGGTACCACCAGGTTGGCGTAAACCGGAAGACCTAAAAATTGAGTTGGCACCAGTAATGAAAAAGAAAGACATTGAATTCATTCAAAAAGCGGCCACAAAAATAGATCCGGTAAATAATCAGATTCAGCTAGATGATCAGTCAGTCATGCCCTACGACTTCCTGGTAATTGCGACAGGGCCACGTCTGGCCTTTGATGAAATTCCTGGTTTGGGGCCGGAGGGCTATACCTCATCTGTTTGTCATGTTGATCATGCAACAGTAGCTGCAGAAGATTGGGATAAGTTTTTGGCGGATCCTGGTCCAATAGTTGTCGGTGCAGTTCAAGGTGCATCCTGTTTTGGTCCTGCATATGAGTACTTAATGATTCTTGAAACGGAATTACGCAAAAGGAAAATACGCGATAAGGTGCCGATGACTTTTGTTACCTCGGAACCTTATATTGGTCATCTGGGTTTGGGAGGGGTCGGTGATACCAAAGGACTGTTGGAAAGTGCTTTACGTGACAAGACAGTTAAATGGATAACGAACGCAAAAGTCGACAAAATTGAATCCGGCTTGATGTTTGTGACTGAAGTCGATGAAGAGGGAAAAGATAAGAAAAAACATGAATTGCCGTTTAAGCACTCGATGATGTTACCGGCTTTTACTGGTGTCGATGCGGTACGTCATGTGGAAGCCGAAGGCTTGGTTAATCCGCGCGGTTTTGTTTTGGTGGATGAGTATCAACGCAATCCAGCCTTTAAAAATATCTATTCGGTTGGCGTCTGCATCGCCATTCCACCGATTGAAAAAACACCACTGCCAGTCGGCGCGCCAAAAACTGGCTACATGATCGAATCGATGGTGACCGCTACCGCACACAATATTGCTGAAGAATTGTCCGGCAAAGAGCCAACACATAAAGCAACGTGGAATGCGTTATGCTTGGCTGATTTCGGTGATAGCGGGGTCGCTTTTCTGGCTATGCCGCAGATTCCTCCGCGTAATACAACCTGGTCTGCAGAAGGCAAATGGGTGCATTTGGCTAAAATTGGTTTCGAAAAGTACTTTATGCGAAAAATACGAAAAGGCATTAGTGAACCCTATTATGAAAAATTAATGCTTAAACTATTGGGTGTAATGCGATTAAAAGATGATGAATAATATGACGATTGATAGAGCAGTAATCGCGGTTGCTGGTGATTATGTCCTGATCAGTCTGTTGCTGGCGTGTTGGCAATTCTGAAGATTGGGTATTAAATCGAGCAGCGCTTTTTGATCACGCACAGTTAGGCACTTAATCTTCTAATTACTGCGTAGCACACAGCGAATATGAAGATTCGTGTTTTATCTGAACTCTTAATTGTGAAATATTATATTAAAGGTCTTTTGTAGACCCACTGGTTTTATTAGGCCTGCTACACATACAGATATGCTCAAAAGTATTAAAAAAAAACTAGCATTCAGTTTATTGTCGATATTCATGCTATCTAATTTATCAGCAGACGAAGGTCTTGTTTCGGAATATACCGTTGATAGAACGGCACCAGAAACATTAACCGCCCAGTCATTTACGCTGGATCAAGCTGTAGATTATGCATTGAATAATAATCCTGATCTACAAATCGCTATAGAACGCATCGGTCAGGCGGAAGCGCAACTAGGTATAGCGCTTTCTGCGTTTTATCCGCAAGTAACTGCGAGAGCAAGCTATTTACATTCCAACAACCCGGCGCAAGTCTTTTCAATGATTGTGTCACAACGGGATTTCAATACCAATTCCATCCAGAACATCAACACCCCCGGTTTTCGGCAAGACTTTCGTCCCGAAATTATAGGAAGACTGTCTCTCTTTCGTGGAGGGCAAGATTATCAAAATAAAAAAGCGGCGGAGCTGGGCATCGATGCCGCTGAATTTGAACGCTCATCAGTGCACAATGCCTTGATAGAAGCTGTAACCACTTCGTACTATGCTTATCTGGCTGCTTTAGAAGCGCAAAAAATTGCCCAAGACTCCATTCTTGCAATTACCAGTGAATTCAATCAAACAAAGCTTAAATATGAAGCGGGAACGGCCCTGAAGTCCGATGTATTATCGCTGGAAGTAAAATTGGCGGAGACGCAGGATGCTGAAATTAGAGCAGCCAACGGTATTGAAATATCCAAAACCAGCCTATCTAATTTGCTTGGTTTACCAAGTAGTCAAGCATTTACAATTGCACCGTCATCTTCGATATTAACCAAGCCAGAATTGACAGCACCGTTTAACGAATTTCTCGCACTTGCCATGACGGAGCGTCCAGAAGTCAAGGCAGCTGCGAAGCAAGTAGAAATCAGTATGCGTCGGCTAAAAGTTGAGCAGGGCGCGTATTTACCCAAGGCTGATGCTTTTGTAAGTTATGGTCAAAACAGCCAGGTACCTGGTTTTTCTGGGCAAAAAGATAATGTCACCGTAGGTGTTGCTGTCGAAATGGATTTGTTTTCAGGATTTGGCACCAAACAACGTGTCAGTGCTGCAGAACGAAAGGCTGCAGAAGTACGTGAAATAGAACGTAAAACCAAGCTGGCGATTGAGCAGGAAGTCAAAATTGCTTTTCTGAATCTAGAAGAAGCGTTAGCACGTCTTCGCGTTACTGAAGCATCGGTGCGTGCGGCTGAAGAAGCCTTGCGGCTGGTGAACGAAGAAAGGCGCGCCGGAATGGCGACAGTCACTCGCTATATCGAATCCGAGGTTGCCAGAAATAAGACCCAGTCTAATTCTATCGCAGCCCATTACGATGCCCTAAGTGCTGAAACTGCATTAAAAAAAGCAATCGGCAGCTGGAAATAAAGAGGTTCTCATGCCACAAATTAAACATAAAAATATCAAAAAAATTGTCGCCATTTCCCTCGCTGTTTTAACCTTGATACTTTTGCTCGTTTATATGCAAGGCGGTTTTGTCAGCAAAGTACGCCCTGGATTGAGTCCGCAAGCTAACAATTCACATGCGCCAATCAGTAACACGGTTATTGTTAAAAAGAAATTGGTTGACAATATTCTTGCCTGGCCCGGCACGGTAAAATCAAGAACCGTAGCCAATATTGCGCCCAAAATAACGGCCCGGGTTATCGAAATGACCGTTAATGCAGGTGATGCCGTTAAAAAAGGCGACCTCATCGCCCGCCTGGATGAGCGCGATATTAAGGCCCAGGAACAGGCAGCCCTTGCCAAACTTGCTGGCGCCACTGCTCAGGCTGACCGCGCAAAAGCAGATGCGCAACGCATGCGTGTTTTATACGGAAAAGAGGCTGCGACACGCGAAAGTTTTGATGCTGTAATCGCGCAGGAAAAAGAGGCACAAGCTGGCGTCGATCAGGCAACGAGCGCTGTGAGTGAAGTGAAGACGCATCTGACTAACACACGATTGTTAGCCCCCTTTGACGGTGTTGTCGTGAAACGCCTTAAACAACCTGGAGACATGGGGCTGCCCGGTGTGCCCGTAGTTGTTTTGCAAATACCGCAAGGGCTTAGGCTTGAAGTTGACGTGCCCAATACGTGCGCTGCACGTTTCATTATCGGTACTGATGTTACGGTGCGTATTGATGATTTGGATAGAACAATCGACGCTAAAATTGACGAGGTCAGTCCCGAAATCGATCCACAAACGCATACGCAATTGATCAAAATCGCACTGCCTGAAGTAAACGATTTAAAACCAGGGTATTTCGGATGGCTGGAACAAGCATGCGGTCAACATGGAGCGTTATTGATTCCTGTCAGTGCAGTACAACACATCGGCCAACTGGAGATCGTTAAGGTGTTGTCAGAAGGTCGGCAACTTGTTCGTCATGTCAGAACGGCCAAAACTTTCGGCGATCAGATTGAAGTTATTTCCGGTTTACGCGCAGGGGAAACCATTATAACCCATTCGCAGCAGGCACAATAATGGAAGATCAGCAAAAACCAAACCAAAAACGTGGTTTGACGTCAAAAATTGTACATGTTTTTACAACTTCTCAACTTTCCATTCTGTTTCTGATTATTTCTTTGCTGGCGGGGGCGGCAGCGCTTATTCTCACCCCTCGAGAAGAAGACCCACAGATTGTGGTGCCGGTGATGGATATCCTGATTGAATATCCTGGTGCTTCCAGTGAAGAAGTTGAAAAACTGGCTGTTACGCCGCTGGAAGTTTTACTCAAACAAATTGAAGGCGTGGAATATGTTTATTCTGTTTCCAGGCCCGGCGCCGCGGTTGTTACTGTCCGGTACTTTGTAGGGCAGAATTATGAAAACAGTTTGATCAAGACTTGGGATAAGTTGATGTCTAACCAAGATATTATCCCATCAGGCGTTACGCAATGGAAAGTAAGTCCGGTTGAAATCGATAACGTCCCTATCGTTTTGATGACGCTCTCGGCACAAAATAACAACTATGATTCCATGGCGCTTCGGCGCATTGCCGATGAACTGATTGTTTCGCTGAGAAGTGTTAATGATGTCGGTAAAAGTTGGGTTGTCGGTGGTGAACAGAGACGAGTATCTATTTATGCAAACCCTGCACGACTGGCTGCGCGCGGTGTTACGCTGCTTGAAGTCACTCAAGCACTGGCTAATGCCAATGTAAATCTTCAAGCGGGTCACTTTGAACGTCACAACCGCGAAATTTTGCTGGAGGCTGGGCCGCATTTCAGTTCATCAAAAGATGTGGGCGCTACTATTATTAAAAGTGTTGACGGCCGTGTCGTTTATCTGCGCGATGTGGCGCATATTGAAGATGGTTCGGCTGATGTCAATCATTACACCCGCATTGGTTTTGGTCCTGCTGTTGATGAAATGCCCACGATTGGCAATGCCACCGGCAACAAACCGCAAGCCGGACAAGAACGTCAAATGGTGACCATTGCAGTTGCCAAACGCAAAGGCAGTAATGCCGTAAACGTCGCCAAATCCGTAATCGCCACTGCAGAAGAATTGCACGGCACACTGATTCCCGATGATATTTTGCTGAGTATTACGCGTGATTACGGCGAAACAGCCAACCACAAAGTCAACGAGTTGATCAAACACCTGAGTTTTGCCATTGTGATTATCGTGGTGCTACTTGCCTTTTCACTCGGGCCGAAAGAAGCTTTTATTGTTTCCATAGCTGTGCCGATGACTTTGGCGCTCACTCTATTACTGGATTACATGTTCGGTTATACCATTAACCGTGTCACTCTGTTTGCCTTGATTTTATCGTTGGGCTTACTGGTTGATGACCCAATAGTAGATGTTGAAAATATTCATAGGCATTATAAATTGGGAAAAGAATCGCCACTGGATGCACTGTTGACGGCAGTTGATGAAGTCAGGCCACCAACCATTCTGGCGACATTCGCTGTCGTTGTGTCTTTTTTGCCGATGTTTTTCATTACCGGCATGATGGGGCCATACATGGCGCCAATGGCTTTTAATGTGCCGGTAGCCATGATTATTTCACTGATTGTCGCTTTTACCGTCACTCCCTGGGCGAGCTATAAACTGCTTCGAAGTGATTATCACAAGCGAAACCATGAATTACCTGAGGAAGATCTAAAAGAAACTCTTATTTATCGTGCTTATCGAGCTTCATTGGGACCTCTGCTGGAAGCGCCAGGACGCGCCAAACTATTTTTGTTGATTGTGTTCGTCGCCTTTGTGGGCTCCGTGATGCTGGCGGCTACTCGCGCCGTACCACTCAAATTGTTACCATTTGACAATAAAAATGAATTACAAATCATCATCGATATGCCGCGTGGATCGACACTGGAGCAAACCGATGAAGTCGCACGCGCCCTGGGCAACTATCTTGCCACCGTCAACGAAGTCACTGATTATCAAACCTATACCGGCCTGGCATCGCCCATGGACTTTAACGGCATGGTACGTCAGTATTATTTACGCAGCGGCGGTTATTTGGGTGATGTAAGAATTAATTTATTACCTAAGGACATGCGTGTCCAGCAATCGCACGAAATTGCTTTACGTATACGACCCGAAATTGAACGGCTCGGTAAAAAATACGGCGCTAACCTTAAAATTGTGGAAATTCCGCCCGGACCACCCGTGCTTGCCAGCTTGGTCGCAGAAATCTATGGTCCACCTGAAGCCAGTATTGAAAATCTGGTGGCAGTGTCCAAACGTGTCCGGGTCGATATGGAAAAAATAGAGGGCGTTGTTGATGTTGATGATTTTTCCGTGGCGCCGCATGATACGGTGCATTTTCACTTGAATCGTGAAAAAGCGGCAATATCCGGTGTTAACGTTGCGCAGGTTGCAAAAACGTTGCGCATTGCTGCCGCTGGCGAGCGTGTTGGTGTTGTGCATCAGGAAAGCGAACGTCAACCACTGGAAATAATGTTACAACTGCCTCGCTCACTGCGTTCATCTGTTCCCGATTTATCGGCTCTACGAGTAAAAAATGCGCAAGGCGACTTGATACCGCTCAGTGAAATAGTAACGGTTTCCATTAAAAGCGCAGATCAACCTATTTACCATAAGAATTTGCAACGGGTGAATTATGTCACTGCTGAGATGGCGGGGCGCAGTCCAGTAGAAGCGGTTTTCGATCTCAATGACGTACTGGCTGAACAGCCCTTGCCAGAAGGATTTACTGCTGAATTTGCAGGCGAAGGCGAATGGAAGATTACGGTCGATGTGTTTCGTGATCTTGGACTCGCTTTTGCCGCTGCACTACTGATGATCTATATCTTATTAGTCGGACAAACCGGATCGCTAACGGTCCCATTGGTGATGATGATAGCAATTCCACTGACAGTTATTGGTATCATGCCCGGCTTCTGGCTGCTAAACCAGTTTGCCACACCTATCGCAGGTTATCCTAACCCAATATATTTTACGGCTACCGCTATGATCGGCATGATTGCCCTCGCAGGTATTGTTGTGCGTAATTCAATTATTCTGATTGACTTCATCGAGCGTATTCGTACCCGGGTCAATGTGACACTCGCAGACGCGCTGATAGAAGCTGGTGCAATTCGATTGCGCCCAATATTCTTGACCGCCGGAGCGGCTATGTTCGGTGCGTTTGTTATTATCCTGGATCCAATATTTTCAGGTCTGGCATGGAGCTTCATTTTTGGCATTTTTGCCTCAACCCTGTTTTCATTACTGGTAATTCCTGTGGTTTATTTTTTAATAAACAAGGAGGCATGATTGCAAAATATATTTACAGATTAACCGTATATATGGGTTAAGTCCTACAAAAGTACGTAACGCGACTGTCAATCGGCGTCAAAAAATTTCCACCTTGTTTAATCGCTTTGCCTAGGTTATCCCAGTTGGGTAATTTACTAATTAATTTACTTGATTCAACAAAGGTAACTACTTTTTTGGCCAGCCTCTTTTCGTGCAAGCTGTCATGAGCCAATTGATTTTGGCATTGCCACATCTGCGGAGAAATCATCGCAAGCACAAAAAAATCAGGACAAACGACCACAGTTAGAGATGGACTCATTGCCGCCATTGTATTCCGACAGGGACTTCATATCATGACGAGAAACGTCAACGACTTTAAACCTAGTGGCGAGTTGTTGATTAATTCTTGAGCATTAGTTTTGCTCGGTAGATAAAAGTAACTATTTATTGAGCAGCAAATGCCTGCTTGATCATTCCTATTACACAGCCACCCCCAAAAATAAGTTAGAATACTTCCTTTAAAATTATATTTTTCGGGAGTCCCTGAATGTCAATGGCTGACCGCGATGGCGTAATTTGGTATGACGGAGAAATGGTTCCCTGGCGGGATGCCAATATTCACGTGCTGACCCATACGCTGCATTATGGGATGGGTGTGTTTGAAGGTGTACGTGCGTATGAGACGGCACAAGGCACGGCAATTTTTCGTTTGCAGGAACATACGGAACGTCTGTTTAATTCGGCGCATATTTTCATGATGAAAATGCCGTGTGACAAAGCCACACTGTTGCAGGCGCAACTAGATGTGGTGAAACAAAACAACTTGGCTTCATGCTATATCCGTCCGATTGCATTTTATGGCTCTGAAGCCATGGGGCTTTCTGCTAAAACGTTGTCGGTACATGTAGCGATTGCGGCTTGGCCATGGGGAACCTACTTAGGTCCAGAGAGCTTGGAACATGGCATTCGTGTCAAAACGTCTTCATTTACTCGCCACCATGTAAATATCAACATGTGTCGCGCTAAGTCGGTAACGACTTATGCCAATTCAATTTTGGCGCACCAAGAAGTCGCTCATGATGGCTATCAAGAAGCTT
This sequence comes from Nitrosomonas sp., assembly GCA_021774155.1. Taxonomy (GTDB): domain Bacteria; phylum Pseudomonadota; class Gammaproteobacteria; order Burkholderiales; family Nitrosomonadaceae; genus Nitrosomonas. Next base: position 5,003 of record JAJFJH010000116.1, on the reverse strand, counting down.
TGTTGCTGGATGTCGATGGTTATGTTGCCGAAGGTTCCGGTGAGAATCTGTTTATAATTAAAAGGGGTAAAATCTACACGCCAGATTTAACCTCTTGTCTGGAAGGTATTACCCGCGCTTCGGTCATTACACTGGCTGAAGAGATCGGCATCCCGGTGATTGAGAAACGAATTACCCGCGACGAAATCTATTGTGCGGACGAAGCCTTTTTCACCGGCACGGCTGCCGAGGTCACGCCGATTCGTGAGCTAGACAACCGCACCATAGGTGAAGGCAAACGTGGTCCTATCACCACTCAACTACAAGCCATGTATTTTGATTGTGTCGCTGGCAAAGCACCCAAGCATATGGACTGGCTCTCATTTGTTAATTAAGGTTCACCGGAGTAACTGATTATGATTCAAAAAGCTGATAACAAAGCACGTGAAGTCGAAGTCACAATTGAAGACTTACCCTTACACTGCCCAACCCCTGCCATGGAATTATGGGATACGCATCCCCGTGTGTTCTTGCCCATTGAAAATACCGGTGAGGCACTATGCCCATACTGTGGCACTCATTACAAACTTAAAGGTGGTGCTGTCGCCGGCCACCATTAATAGCTGAACATGCATAATATACCTAAGGAAATTTTCAAAGCCTACGATATCCGTGGTGTTGTCGATACAGTACTAAGTATTGATGTGGTCACAGCCATTGGTCATGCCATTGGCTCAGAAGCCAAAGCACGTAATCTCACTGCGATTGCCATCGGATGCGATGGCCGCTTGTCAGGACCAAGACTTACCTCTGCACTGGCAAAAGGCATTCAAAAAAGTGGTATTGATGTTATTGATGTCGGTATGGTGGCAACACCCATGGTGTACTACACGGCGCATGAGCTGTGTGATTACTCTGGTGTAATGGTCACGGGTAGCCACAATCCGCCAGAATATAACGGTCTAAAAATTGTCCTGGGTGGTGAAACACTAGCGTCAGAAACCATTCAAGCTTTGCGCTTACGCATAGAGAATGATGATCTGACGCATGGCAATGGCAGTTATCGCCAACATGATATTGTCGACACCTACTTACAGCGTATCAGCAGTGATATAAATTTATCACGCCCGCTAAAAGTTGTTATCGATTGCGGCAATGGCGTTGCTGGCGCTTTCGCACCTAAGCTTTATCGTGATTTAGGCTGCGAGGTGACTGAGTTATTTTGCGAGGTCGATGGTAATTTTCCCAACCACCACCCTGATCCATCTATGCCTGAAAACTTGCAAGATCTGATTCATGCATTGAAAACATCCGATGCAGACATCGGCCTCGCATTCGATGGTGATGGCGATCGTCTCGGTGTGGTAACTAAAAATGGCGACATTATTTATGCCGACCGTCAGTTGATGTTATTTGCGGCGGACGTGCTGTCACGAAACCCTGGTGGACAGATAATTTTTGACGTGAAATGCACACGTAATCTGGCACTATGGATTGAAAAACATGGCGGCCAACCAATTATGTGGAAAACCGGGCATTCATTTATCAAGCGCAAACTTAGCGAAACAGGGGCATTACTCGCCGGTGAAATGAGCGGCCATTTTTTCTTCAAAGAACGCTGGTATGGTTTTGATGACGCTCTTTATGCTGGCGCACGATTATTAGAACTTATCAGTCACTTGCCCGATATTAGCACCGCATTTGATGCACTACCAGACACTATCAATACCCCTGAATTACACATCAATCTCAAAGAAGGTGAAAATTACGTATTGATTGCGCAGCTACAGCAAACTGCAAGGTTCACCGATGCAGATCGCGTCATCACTATTGATGGACTGCGCGTTGAATATGCCGACGGTTTTGGACTGATGCGTTCATCCAACACAACCCCAGTAATTGTATTGCGCTTTGAAGCTGATAATGAGGCTGCAATTTTACGCATTCAACAAGATTTCCGCCAAAATATTTTACAGGCTAAACCTGATGCGGTATTACCGTTTTAATCCAAACAAAATATAATATTTAATTCATCCGACTATGAAAATTGCAATCGCTCAGATTAATTGTACAGTCGGCGATCTTCTTGGTAATACAGCAAAAATTCTCGCCGTAACAGAGCAGGCTAAACTCGCCGGTGCTGATTTAGTTATCACCCCTGAATTAGCGCTGTGCGGTTATCCCCCACAGGACTTATTGCTGCGTACGGAGTTTTATCTGGCGTGCGACAAAGCACTAACTGATTTAGTCGTCCAAGTAAAAGGCATTACGCTGTTGATAGGCCATCCGCACCATCAAGACAATCACTTATTCAATGCAGCATCGCTGGTGCGTGATGGCGAAATTATCGCCACTCACCATAAGCAAACTATACTCTCCTCTCCTTTCTTTAACGAACCCAATTATTTCGATGCAGGAACTGAACCCTCCGTATTTGTATTAAATGGCGTGACGTTTGGTATTAATATTTGCGCTGATTTTTGGCAAAGTGAAACAGCGCTTCTGACGCAGCAAGCAAACTTCGATGTTTTATTGGTGCTGAGCGCATCATCTTTCTTGATCGACAAACAGGCCACTCGTCACAAATTAACGCAGCAATATATTAGCCGCGCGAAAGTTGCTGTTGTCCACACTAACCTAGTCGGCGGTCAGGACGAGACGGTATTTGATGGCGCATCGTTTGTGATGAACGGGCAGGGCGAATTAACGCATCAGTTACCATCATTTACTGAAACTATCGGTTTAGTTGAAATACAAGACAAACAACCCATTGCTACCGAGCTTGCACCCATACAACTTGCTATCGCTGACATCTATCAAGCACTTTGCCTGGGCGTGAGAGATTATGTCAGAAAGAACAATTTTCCTGGCGTGTTGATCGGGCTTTCCGGCGGTGTCGATTCAGCGCTTGCGTTAATTATTGCAACTGATGCATTAGGTGCTGACATGGTAAGAACAGTGATGATGCCGTCACAATACACGGCGAACATGAGCTTGCATGACGCTGAAACCATGGCTTATACACTAGGTGTGCAATATGATGAGTGCAGCATTAAACCTTTGTTTGATCAATACGTCAGTATACTCACCCAACAATTCCACATCCTGTCTGACGATGAAGACACCAACACTACTACCGAAAACCTGCAAGCGAGAATACGTGGCTCTATTCTCATGGCGCTCTCAAATAGAACAGGCTCCATAGTACTGACAACTGGCAATAAGTCAGAAATGGCGGTTGGCTATTGCACCCTTTATGGCGATATGGCCGGTGGCTTTGCAGTTTTGAAAGATGTGAGTAAAACACTGGTTTACCAATTGTGCCGTTATCGTAATAAGCTGAAACCGGTCATTCCAGAACGCATCATTGAGCGCACACCATCTGCTGAATTACGACCCAACCAGACCGACCAAGACAGCTTGCCTGACTATGATGTACTTGATGGCATCATCAAAGCTTATGTGGAAGAGAATAAGTCCACAGCAGAGATTATTGCTATGCATTATGATGAAGCTGATGTGAAACAGGTGATTCGCCTCATTCGACTCAATGAGCACAAACGCTATCAATCGCCTCCAGGCATTCGCATCACCCGCTGTGACTTTGGAACGCTGTGGCATTATCCCATTACAACAAAATTTACCAACTAGCGTAAAATATCACGTGGCTAAATAAAGAACATACATTCTAGACAAACGATAGATGGAACTTGGCTCACAATCAATTATCGAATTGACATGAGAATATGTTATTTAATAATTGTGCTTTCGCTTTTATTCCCCGCCAAAGTCTTTGCGCATGAATTACCTGACTTGGGTGATGTGTCGCAAGCTACGATTTCACCTTTTGAAGAAAAACAAATTGGTCTACGCATCATGCGTGATATTCGCGCTGATCCGACTTATCTTGACGACCCAGAGATAAGCAGCTACCTCAATAGCCTCGGCTTCAAATTAATATCCAGCTCTAATGAAGCCAACCCTGATCAATCATTTGAATTCTTTGCGTTACAAGATGCTTCCATTAATGCGTTCGCGCTACCCGGCGGGTTTATGGGTTTTAATAGTGGACTCATCATTGCCGCACAAAGCGAATCTGAGCTTGCCGCCGTGATGGCGCACGAAATCGCACACGTCACACAAAAACATCTGGCACGTATGATTGCCGGGCAAAAATACAGCATGATGATGACATTGGCGAGTTTAGCGCTGGCCATTATCGCTGCGCGCTCCAACCCACAAGCCGGTCAAGCTGTTCTTGTCACGGCGCAAGCCAAGGCAATCCAATCGCAATTGGACTTTACCCGTAATAATGAGAAAGAAGCCGACCGGATTGGTTTGAATATCTTACTAGACGCAGGTTTTGATCCTCAAGGTATGCCCGCATTCTTTGAGCGCTTACAAAAAGCGGGTCGTTTCTATGAGAATGGTGCGCCGTCATACCTTCGTACACACCCGCTGACGTTCGAACGCATCGCTGATATCCAGAATAGAACGCAAGAAATGACCTACCGTCAAGTGCCGGACAGTATCGATTTTATGTTAGTTCGTGCCAAGTTACAGGCATATCAGGACAAACCAAGAGAAACGATTAAGCATTTTGAATCTCGCTTGCGTGAAAAACGTTATGCTAACGAGGTCGTTGAATATTATGGTTATATATATGCGCTGCTACGCGACAAAAAATATCAGAAAGCGGGCGAAATGTTAACGCATCTCTATGAAATTCTTAATAAAGGAACGTCCAACATACCACTTGAAGAACATCAAATTGGCAAAACTATTCAGGTCAAACAGCCTCATGTATTGGCAGGTGCCATGATTGAAACGTTAACAGCCAATGTCTTACTTAAATCTGGAAAAACTGCGGATGCACTAGAGATTTACCGCAGTGCTTTGAAAATATACCCGCAACACCGTGCGTTGATGCATGGCTATGCAGATGCGTTACTACACAACCAACAAGCAGACATCGCACTTGAATTTATCAATAAACAACTACGCTATATCTACAACGATGTTCA